>JBJMLJ010000180.1:0-20172 GCA_045805365.1 Thermoleophilaceae bacterium | reverse complement strand
CCTGGGCGCGACGATCGTCTGCGTCCAGAACGCGTCCGGCGCCGACCCGGTCAAGGCGCTGGGCGTGTACGGCGAGAAGGTCCTGCCGGCCCTGAGGGGCGCGCGCGTCTAGCCGTCCACCACCAGGTGGCGTACCGGCGGGTCGAAGCGCGTCGCGGCCTCGTCGACCACGCCCTCCTCGGCCCAGTTGCGCTCGCCGTCGGGATGCGTGAATAGCACGATCTCGTCGGCGGGGAACGTCTGGAGGGCGTCCTGGAGGGCGAGGAGCGGATCCGCCTCGCCGGTGTCGCCGGCGGCGTCGATCTCCTCCTCGTCCATGCGCTCGACGGTCTCCTGCTGCACCTCGTCGGCCCGCTCGATCGCGGCGTCCATGTCGGAGAGCCAGAAGCGGGTCTGGCTCGTCAGCGCCGGGGCCACGACCAGCACCTCGGCGTCCTTCAGCCGCTCCGGACCGAGGGCGGCCCGAAGGGCCTCGCCGGAGACCGGCTCGGATACGAGTGTGAGGATCTTCTTGCCCATGAGGCCTACCTACCCGGACGGCCTCGTCCGCTATCGCGGCTCCGTGGGCCAGCGGCCGTGCCTGTCGAAGTAGCGGCGCGCCTCCTCCTCGCGATCGCGGTCGGCGCCGCTCTCGATGCCCAGGCGCATGAGCAGGTTGAGAAGCGCTACGAGCATCCCCACGCCGACGAGCGTCGCCCCCGCCCCGAGCACCGCGTCATCCCGCCCGAACACGAGCAGGAGGACTCCGGTCGCGACGATTCCGGCCGGGAGGACGAACCTAACCGCGAGCACCGGCGTGCTCGACGCGCCCGATCCGGTAGCGGGTGAAGTAGATGAGGGCGACCATCGCGACGGCCAGCAGCGCCAGCAGCACCGCGCCCAGAGCATGCGCGCCGATCAGCGCGATGAGCGCCGCCAGGCCTATGCCCGCGGTCGCCAGCCTGTCGATCGCCAGGTGCGTGGCCGGCGGGATCGCGTCGCCCTCCCGGTAGCCACCGTACGCGAGCGCGATCAGGATCGCCCCGAGCAGAACCGAGATCACCATCGCCGCGCCGCCGAGGTCCACCACGAACGCCAGCGCGATGAGCAGGAAGCCGACCACGGCGTCCGCCGGCCGATGCATGTCCATTGAGATCCTCATGCAGGTCGACTACCCCGGTCCCATCGAGGGAAACTGAGGGAGATGCCGCCGCGTTTCGTCATCCAGAAGCACGCCGCCAGCTCCCTCCACTACGACTTCCGCATCGAGGCCGGCGGCGCGCTCGCGTCCTGGGCGGTGCCCAAGGGGCCGTCCACGGACCCGCGGGTCAAGCGGCTGGCGATGCGGGTCGAGGACCACGCGCTCGAGTACGGGAACTTCGAGGGCTCGATCGGCGAGGGCAGCTACGGCGCCGGCGCCGTCATCGTCTGGGACACCGGCACCTACAAGAACCTGAACGAGGACGTGCCGATCGAGAAGGCGCTCGAGGACGGCCATGTCGCGATCTGGCTCTACGGCGAGAAGCTCCAGGGCGGCTGGACGCTCCAGCACACGGACGGCCGGCGCTGGCTACTGATCAAGCGGAAGGACGAGAAGGCCGACGCCCGCCGCAATCCGGTGAGCACGCAGCCCGAGTCGGTCCTCAGCGGCAAGAAGATCGAGGAGATTTGAGCGACCCGTTCGCGGGGCTCTCGGAGGCCGACCGCGACCGCCTCCGGCGCGCCCCCCGGCCGCGCAAGCCCGAGCCGATGAAGGCCGTCCTCACCGACGAGCGCTTCTCGGATCCCGCCTGGATATTCGAGAAGAAGCTCGACGGCATCCGCTGCATCGCGATCCGCGACGGTGCGGGCGTGACGCTGATGTCGCGAACGGGGAGGGACATGAGCGCCTCCTACCCCGAGCTGGCCGAGGCGATCGAGGACGATCCCGCCGAGGACTTCGTCGTCGACGGCGAGATAGTCGCCTTCCGGAACGGGATCACGAGCTTCTCCCGCCTCCAGCAGCGGCCGCGCGGCGGCGTGGCCGTCTACCTCTACCTGTTCGACATCCTCTACCTGGCCGGCCACGACACGACCGCGCTGCCCGTCAGGAGCCGCAAGGCGCTGCTGCGCCGGGCGCTCGCGTTCCCCGGACACGTCCGCTACCTCCAGCACCGCAACCGCGACGGCGAGGCGCTCTACCGCGACGCCTGCAAGCGCGGCCTCGAGGGCCTGATCGCAAAGCGGGCCGACGCCCCCTACGTCCACGGCCGCTCGCGCGACTGGCTGAAGCTCAAGTGCGCCCACGAGCAGGAGCTCGTGATCGGCGGCTTCACCGCCCCCAGGGGCTCGCGGACGGAGTTCGGCGCGCTGCTCGTGGGCTACTACGAGGACGGGCGGCTGTGCTACGCGGGGAAGGTCGGCACCGGCTTCGACCGGCGCGCGCTCGCGGAGCTCGGCAAGCGGATGAGATCGCTCGAGCGCGGCTCGCCGCCCTTCGAAGACGTGCACCCGATCCCGAAGAGCACCCGCTGGGTCGAGCCCGAGCTCGTCGCGCAGATCGGCTTCACCGAATGGACCCGGGACGGCCGGCTGCGCCACCCCCGCTACCTGGGCTTGCGCGACGACAAGCCCGCACGCGAGGTCGTGCGCGAGCGTCCCTCCTAGGGAACCGCGACCTCCGTAGGTATCTCGCGGTCGGCCATCAGCACGATGGCCCCGTAGGTGTCGCCCGACTTGGCCCTGAGCGGGAGCACCCGGACCCAGCAGGTGAAGGACCTGCCTCGCCGATTCACCGCCTCGACGGTCGTCTCCGTTGCCTGGCCGTCGGGGCCGAGCGCGGAGCGCAGAGCTTCCCTCAGGTCCTCGAGCGGGAAGTTGATGTCGAGCGAAAGGATGGGCCTGCCGTCCGCCTCCTCAGGCCGCAGGCCCCAGAGCTCCGTGGAGGAGGCGTTCCAGACCTGAACGATCTGATCCTCGTCGACCACCACCACGCCGACGCCCAGGCTGCCGAGGATTCCCTCGAGGAACAGGTTCAGCCGGTCCAGCTCGCTGCCGCGCGTCTGCTGCTCCTCGTTCATCGACTCGAGCTCGTCGTTCGTCGACTGGAGCTCCTCGTTCATCGTCTCGAGCTCCTCGTTGCTGGACTGGAGCTCCTCGTTCGTCGTCTCGAGCTCCTCGTTCGTGGAGTGGAGCTCCTCGTTGGTGGTCTCGAGCTCCTCGACCGTCGACTGGAGCTCCTCGTACGCCGTCTCCAGCTGCCGCTTCGAGCGCTCGTGCTCCTCGTCGAGCCGGGCGTGCTCCGTCACGTCGGCGAACCTGATCGTGGCGCCGACGGTCGCTCCGTTCCCGCTCATCGGCGTGACCGTGATCTCGATCGTGCGCTCGTCGCCGGGCCGCGGCGACCAGGGGTAGCGCCCCAGCTGCACGCGCTTGCGATCGGCCGCCGCCTGCGCGATCGCGGAGCGCAAGTCGGCGGGCTGGTAGGAGACGTCGAGGTCCTGGAGCGGTCTTCCGAGGTCCGCCGGTCCGAGCCCGAACAGTCCCCTCGCCCGCTGGTTGATGGCGACCACGAAGCCGGCGCGGTCGACCACGAGCATCGCCTCCGGGGCTATCTCGATGGCCGCGGCGGCGAGCTGGGCCTGGCGGTGCACCGGCTGGTCCCCCTCGCCCGTCCCTACGTCCGTGATGAACGAGAGACGCTCGCGGAGACCGCTCCTCACCACCTTCCGGAACACCCGCCACTTGAGGTCGTAGGGGGTGAACAGGTCCGTATGGGTCACGAGCATCTCGGACTTCCCCAGGAAGAGGTAGCCGTTGTGGTTCAGGGCGAAGTTGAAGTGGCTGAGGATCCGCCCCTGCGCCTCCGGCGTGAAGTACATGAGCGCGTTTCTGGAGATGAGCAGGTCGATGCGCGAGATCGGCGCGTCCTGCACCAGGTCGTTGCGTCCGAAGATCACCGACCGCCGCAGCTCGGGGCGGAACACCTGGCCCAGCGGGGAGGGCTCGAAGTACTTCTCCGCGAGCCCGTCGGGGACCGCCTCGAGGTCCTCGCGGGAGTACGTGGCGTGCCGAGCGATCGTCAGCGCCTCCTCGTCGACGTCCGTCGCGTAGATCTTCACGCGCCGCTTGAAGTCCTCCTCGCCCATCGCCTCCGCCAGCAGCATCGCCACCGTGTAGGCCTCCTCACCGGAAGCGCAGGCCGCGGACCAGACGCGAATCGGCTGAGGATCCGGGAGCTCTTCGAGCAGCTTGGGGATGAGCTCCTCCGCCAGGTACTCCCACGCCCGCTCGTCGCGGAAGAAGGCCGTGACGTTGATCAGGATCGTGTTGAAGAGGTCGGTGAACTCGTCCGGTGTGACCTCCAGGAAGTCCTGGTACTCGGCGTAGGTCTCGACGTTCACCTGGTCCATGCGCTTCTTGATCCGACGCTCCAGGCTGCTCGTCTTGTAGCCGGTGAAATCGAAGCCGCGGGTCTGCTTCAGGTACTCGAGAAGCGACTGGAGGTCTTCGGCGCTCGTCACGGGGCCGGCTCCGGCTCAGGGTCCGTCTCCGGGCCTATTGCCGGCCCGAGCTTCGCGATCGCGTTGCGGACGACCTCGGCATGCCGCTCGACGCCCCGGGCCCTCGACTCGAATCGCCGCGAGGTGCTCGGACTGTTGCCCGCCCTCATGGCCATCCGCCTGAACAGGTCGACGCGTTCCTCGAGCCCGCGGAGCGCCGACCAGAGCGCCGCATCGAGCGCCTTGGACTGCTCCTCGACCAGGCTGTCGGGCGAGAACGCATGCCCGGTGCGACAGGCGAACCGGACGAGCGATCCCTCCTCCCGCTCCCAGAGCGCGCCGCCGCACTCGGGGCAGGTCAAGCCGGACGGGTCGCCCTCGGCACGCTCCTCGAGCTCGGGTGCCTCCCACAGGCCTTCGGCCTCGTCCACACGCGACTTGTCGAGCCGATGCTCGAGAAGGTGGCAGAGGACCCCTGCGAGCCTGTCCGCCGGGGCGGTCGCGTTCGTGTCCGTGGCCGCGATCGCGTTTGACGGCATCGCCGGGTAGAGCGCATCGGTCGGGTCCTGGGCGAGGACGGCGCCGCCGCGCTCCTTCACGAATCTCGCCCCCGCCGCGCCATCGTCGAGCGTGCCCGAGAGCACCATCGCGACGACCCGCGGGCCGAACGAGCGGGCCGCGCTCCGAAAGAGTGGATCGATCGCGGGCCGGTGGCCGTTTTCGCGCGGACCGAGGCTCAGCTCGATCAGGTGACCGCGGATCAGGAGGTGTTGGTCCGGCGGCGCGACGTAGATGTGTCCGCGCTCGAAGCGCTCGCCGTCGGTGGCCACGCTCACGGGCAGCGCGCCCGAGCGGCCCAGGATCAAATCCAGCACGCTCGTGCCCGTGGAGAGGAGGTGGAGCACGACGAACACCGAGGCCGGAAGCTCGGGCGGTAGCCCGCTTACCAGGCGCTCGAGTGCCTCGACGCCACCGGCGGACGCGCCCACCACGACGATGTCGCGGTACAGGTAGTCCTGGTCCTCTGCCGGGGCGTCTTCTGGAGCAGTTCTGGGCTCGGCCGGCTCGGGCGTCGCCGTCATGGATACAGACTAGGGAAACCGCGGAGCTCCGGGGGGGTCCCCGCGGAGACCTATGCCGTGGCCTCGACCTCGTGCTCGTGCTGGCTCGCCGCCGCCTGTTCCTGGAGCTCGACGGCGCGCTCGTGGGCCGCCGCCTCGGCGGCATAGAGGCTCGCCGTGAGGGGGTCGCTCGCGTTGGCCTCGCGGAAGCGGGCGATCCCGGCTCGCCGGCGGGCCTCCCTTGCCCGCGACTCGGCCGCCTTGCGCCGGTTCCGAATCAGGTCGAGGTGCCCCTCGACCATTCGCTCACGCGGCGGAGGGCGCGCCGTCGCCCCCCGCGATGCTTTGGATGTCGGCCGTCGTGTCGAGCGGCTCCAGAACGAAGATCTCGACCAGCAGGTCGGGGTCCTGGTGGGACGTGCTCATGAACGCGACCACACTCCTGGCGGTCAGCTCCTCGACCTCGGCCGTCATGTCCTCGCTGAGGGCATCCTGGATGGCGGTCCTGTAGGCGCGCACGTCCTCGGCTCGCCCACGCTCGAAGAGGGTTCGCTCCGCCTCCGTGTAGCCGCCCCCCAGCACGACGACGAGCGTGTCGGGACCTGCCCAGTGGGTCTTGCACTTGGTCGGGCCCTTGCCGGCGTGACGGGCCAGCAGCTGGACTATGCGCCGCGAGATGCTCGCAAGCAGCTCGCCCCCCTCGGGCCGGCTCGGCCGCCCGTCGGCACTCGATCCAACCTCATGCGATATCGCTTCCGCCATCGCTTCCCCCTCCAACCGAATTCGCATCCGATACTGCAATGGTTTAGCATGTCGCAAGACATGGCGGGAATCCAAGCTCGAAACCCGGCGCGCAAAATGCACCAGACGACGGTGCGTTTTGGCGAGGATCTGTGGGAAGCGCTCGAGGTCGAAGCCGAACGACTCGGCGTCAGCGTCGCTCAGTACGTGCGTGATGCGGCGCTGCGCCGGCTCTCATACGACGCCGGCCGCCGCGACGAGTTCGACGCCTTCGGGGAGCACCAGAGCTCGACGCCGCCAGTCCCTGACATCGAGACGTCCTCGTCAGCCGCGCTTTGGGCGCAGGGCCGCCAGGCCCGGCGCCGCGCCGCCGAGCTTCGCTCGCAGACCGTGAAGACTCGGGCGAACCGCGAGCATCTGAAGACCTAGGGAAGGGGCCCGCAAGCGCAGTCGGTGGGTCGCCACAGCGGCCCACCGGCCGCCCCTTCCTCAACTCGAGCGGCGCTTCTGGCCCACCGAGCGGATCAGCTGCGCCTTGCCCATCTTGGAGCGGCCCTCGATCCCGAGCTTGGCCGCCTCGCGGCGGAGCTCGGTCACGGTCATCGCCCCGGCGCCGCTTCCGGTCCCCTTCGAGGCTCCGCGCTTGCGCGCCGCGGCCTTGGCCCCCTCGCGGCCGAGTGCGCTGCGTGTGCCCTTCGACAGGTTGCTGATAGAGCGTTTGCGCCGCGCTCCGGACTGCGCCTTCTTGACGTTCGTGCGAGCTGCCTGACGCTGCTTCTGCGTAGCCATGATCGCCGCTTACCCGGCGCTCGGACCGGGTAGACGCGCCACGCAAGCGCGAATCAGGAGGTGACGAAAATGGCCAAGGATCACGGTCCCAGCGTCAAGAACGACAAGCAGTACGAGGGCCTGCGCAAGAAGGGCATGAGCAAGTCGCGCGCGGCCGCCATCGCCAACGCCGAGGGCTCGTCCAGCCGCGGCGGCAAGAGCTCCGGCAGCAGCCGCAGCAGTCGCAGCAGCGGGCGCGGCAGCGGCGGCAACCAGGCCCAGAAGAAGGCCGCCGGCCGCAAGGGCGGCAAGAAGTCGAGCTGACGGCCGGCCGGCGGCGTCCCGCGGCGCTCAGCGGCGGCGTCGCCGCCGGTTGCCGTTGGTGCGCCGCTCGGATGCGGGGATCTCCTCCTGCGTGACCGCCCGCGTCAGCGTCGGGATCTGGCGCTCGAGGAAGCGCGCCATGCGCTCCTCCTCGCGTCGGATGCCGCGCGCGAGCTTGGCGGTCTCCCGGTCGCCGACCGCCTCGGCGAGCGCCTCGATCGCCGTGTAGGTGGCGATCTCCTCGTGCTCCTCCGAATACTCGGTCTTGGCGTTCTTCAGCATCTTCTCCTGCTCGCCCGTGCCGCGGAGGACGTGCAACGGCCCCTTCGCCGCGGAGACGGCCTTCGAGGCGGCTGTGGTGACGGCCGAGGCGGCGTCCGCCACCGGCCCCGGCGCCGGGACGGCCTCCGCCTTGCCGCCGAGCTGCTTGATCCGCCGCTCGACGCCGCGGGCGTGACCCTTCGTCTCCCTCAGATGGTCCTGTAGCCGCTTCTTGTACGGCTTGCGCGTCGTCATCGCGATGTGCGCCTGAAGGGCCGTCTCGAGCTCCTTCTCCTTGCCGTACGCCTCGTTCAGGTACTGGATCAGCTTGATGTCGCGAGCGGTCTGCTCGGGCATTTGGTCTCCCGGGTCGTGGCCGAAGCGTGACCCGTACCCTGGAGCGGCCTGGCCCGAACGTGCGACGGGCCGCTGGTGGCGGCCCGTCGTCAAACCGGAAAACCGCGGGAGCCGCGACGCTCCCAGTTGCGGTGGTCGGCGTGGTCCGGCCGGCCGACAAACGCTCTTCGCCGGTCGTCCCGCGTCCGTGCTGTCCGGGCTCCCCCTACCCGCGAAGCACGCGTACAAGGCAGCTCGGCAAAAGTGGACGCTACCCCAAAGCGATGGCGACGCAAAGCGGCTGGGATACGCGATTGGCGCAAATTCCAGCGTGATCGCGCAAAAGAGGGCGGGCCGCCATCGGCGGGGGGCCGGTTTGCTCTCACGGCCCTCGGGTAGCGACCGCACATGGACCTCGTCGGAACGATCACGCTGCCCGCTCGCATCGGTTTCCGGGTCGGCCGCGAGGCGGCCACCCTCACCGCGCGCGGTGTCGGAGCCGCCGCCGGTCTGATCCGCGGCCGCCCCGAGGAGGTCGAGCGGCAACCCCGCGAAGCGCCGCCGAGCGGGCCCACGGTCGAGCCGGCGCCGCGGGCGGCCCCACCGCCCCCGCCGCCGCCTCCGGCTCCGGCTCCGGCTCCGCCTTCGGAGCCGGCTCCGGAGCCGGCGCACGTCGACGAGGGCGCCACGGTCGTCGCCGAGTTCGCCGAGGCCGGCGCCGAGAACGGCGCGGGCGCGGAGCTCGAGCTCTCGGAGCCGTGGGACGGCTACGACCAGATGCACGTCGACGAGTTGCTGCCGCGCCTGAGCGACGCCAGCAGCGAGACCCTCGCGGCGGTCCTGCTCTACGAGCACGCCACGCGGGAGCGCGCGGCCGTCATCGACGAGGCCGAGTCGCGGCTGCGCATCAAGAACCCTCCGGGCAGTCGCTAGATCGCCGGCGGCGGCTCCGGCACCGGGTCCGGGCCGGGCACGCCCGGCGAGGGCTCCGGCGTCGGATCGGGTGCCGGGGGCGGCGGCTGCGGATCCGGCGGCTGGCCTGGGGCGGGCGGACCGGGTGGCGCGGGGCCGGGCTCCGGTCCGGGGACTTCGAATCGCATGACTCGGGCCTACCCGTTCCCCGTCGGTTCAGACATCGAGGATCACGGTCGCCCGCCAGGCGCCGTCTGCCTGGTCGAGGCGCAGCCGGTGGTAGGTCGCGCCCTTCACGAGGTTCGGCGGCTCCCCCGTGAAGCCTTCGAGCCACGCCGACAGCCGCCCCTCCTCGAGCTCGAGCGACTCGAGCCGCTCCGGCACGAAGCCCTCGGTCTCGGCCAGGTAGGCCAGCTCGGCGAGCCAGTCCGCCAGAAGCGCCGCTCCGTCGGGGGCGGTCAGCTCGACCCGGTGGGCCTGCGCGGGTCCGGTATGGCCGGACCGGAGCAATCCGCGCAGGGCCCGGAACGCCTCGCTGAAGACCTCATCGCGGGCGCCGGCCTGGATCTCCAGCTCGAGCTCTCCCGTGTGCTCGACCCAGCGGTACACGGCGGCCTCAGCCCTTGACCACTCCGAGCGGACGCAGCTTCGCGACCGGCGCCGCCAGTCCCGCCCGCTCGACCACGCCGACCACGCGCTCCACCTCCTTATAGGCGAACGGCGCCTCCTCCGCCAGCCCGCGGTTGGACGGGCAGCGCACGGTGATGCCGCGCGACTCGAGCTGCTTGCGCAGCTCCGCGCCGTGGATGCGCTTGCGGGCGCCGGTCCGGCTGAGCTGGCGCCCGGCGCCGTGGCAGACCGTGCCGAAGGAGCGCTCCATCGCTCCCGGGCGGCCGACGAGCACCCAGCTCGAGGTGCCCATACTGCCGGGGATGAAGACCGGCTGGTCCGGGAAGACGCGCGGGTGGCGCCCTTGCGGTGGACGCACACCTCGCGGCCGCCGTGCTCCTCCAGCTTCGCCACGTTGTGGGCCACGTCGTACACCTGCTTCGTGCCGTCGGCGCCCTCGTTGCCGAGCACCTCCCGGACGGCGCCGCGCACGCCGTGGGCGATCGCGTGGCGGTTGGCCCAGGCGAAGTTCGCCGCGGCGGCCATGGCGGCCAGGTAGGCGCGGCCGTCGTCCGAGTCGAGCGGCGCGCAGGAGAGCTGGCGGTCGGGCAGCTCGATGCCGTGGCGGCCGAGCGCCCCGTCCATGCGCTTGACGTAGTCGGTGCAGACCTGGTGGCCGAGGCCGCGCGACCCTGAGTGGATCAGCACCGTCACCTGGCCCTTGCTCAGCCCGAGCGCGCCGGCGGCCTCCTCGTCCCGAACCTCCTCGACCTCCTGCACCTCCACGAAGTGGTTGCCCGAGCCGACCGTGCCGAGCTGATCGGCGCCACGGGAGCGCGCGCGCTCGGAGACCTGGTCGGGGTCGGCCGCGTCGAGCCGCCCCTCCGACTCGGTCCGCTCGACGTCGTCGCGCGTGCCCAGTCCGCGATCCTCGACCAGAGCCCTCGGCCCCTCGCGCAGCACTTTGTCGAGCTCATCGTCCCGCAGCGGATGCGGCCCGCCGCGGCCGGCGCCGGTGGGCACTCGCCGCGAGATCTCGCCGACGAGCGACTCCTTGCGCGGCCCGAGCTCGTCAGCCGAGAACGGCGCCGCGAGCAGCCGCACGCCGCAGTTGATGTCGTAGCCCACGCCGCCCGGCGACACGACGCCGTCCGTCCCGGCCGTGGCGGCGATGCCGCCCACGGGGAAGCCGTAGCCCTGGTGGATGTCCGGCATGGCGAGCGACGCCTCGACGATGCCCGGCAGGCAGGCGACGTTCTGGAGCTGCTCGAGGGAGCGGTCCTCGCGGATCGCGCTCAGCAGCTCGTCGTCGGCGAAGACCCGGGCCGGCACGCGCATGTCCGCCCGGGCGGACGCCGGTATCTCCCAAAGGACGTCGTCGATGCGGCGGGGGTCGGGCACGCCCCCCGGGGATGTCAGCTGCCGGGAGGCTCCGGCTCGGCCGCGCGCACGGACTTCTCGACGCGATCCATCAGCCGGTGCGGCAGGTCCGAGCGGAAGAGACGGCTGGCGCGGCCGAGCTTCGCCGCGCAGCGCGGGCACTCGTCGCGGAACGCGTACATGGTGCTCGCGTAGACGGTGAGCCGACAGTTCGGACAGTTGAGGTACGGCACTCCAGTTCCTCCCCCCGGGGCCTTCGTGGCGCATGCAACGTACCTCAAATGGGCTGTAGCGTCAACGTTTTTGGTTGGCTTCCCCTACCAATGCTCCGCGCGGCCCCGCCGCTAACACTGGGCATTCCTGCCCTGAGCACCAATACGGTGGTCTAAGCAGGAATGCTCCGCGAAACCGCCAGCCGCTCGGCGCCGCGGGTTTCGCCGCGGCGGATCCGCTCGCGCTGCGGACCGACCGTGAACTTCGGATCGGACGCGGACTGGAAGCCCGCCTTGAAGACCGCCCAGCGCTTGGCGGCCGCGCCGGCCAGCAGCAGGGCGCTGCCCGCGACCGCGGCGGGGCGGCGCTTGCCGGCCGCGGCGAGTACCACGCCGCCGCTGACGGTCAGGCCGTCCGCGATCCGGTTGAGCTTGCCGGCCGTTCCCTCGTGGTACGGGTCCGCGAGCTCGCCGAGCCGTTGCTCCATCACCTTCGACGCGATCGCCTCGGCCGCCGCGCCGCCGATCGCCAGCCGCCGAGCCGGCGCCGCGTAGCGGGGCGGCGTGACCGCCGCGGCCGCGGCTCCGGCGCTCGCCGCCGCCCCGGCGCCGAACAGGAACGGGAGCGTTAACCGGGCTCCGTGCCAGACCGGGACGGCCGTGTTCGCGATCAGTGCGGCGGTATAGGTCGCCACCGGCAGGCCGAGCACCGCCGCCGCCGGCTTGGCCAGTCGCGGCGCGACGCCGGCCACCGACGCGGTGATCACCGCGCCCTCGGCATTGAGGATCCACGAGCCGACGCTCATCGGCGAGGTCACCTTGAAGACGCGAAGCATGTTGAGGAAGCGCGAGGGCTTGCCCAGGTCCGAGATGAGCAGCGCGGGGCTCACGGCGATCCCCCCGAGCGCGACTGCCCAGGCGTTGCGCGCCAGCGTCCGGTTCCCGCGTAGCTCGGACAGGTAGGCCAGCCCCGCCGACGCGCCGGCCATGCCGCCGGTGAAGAAGTACACCGGGATCTCCCACGTCCAGACCGGCTCCTTGAGCACCGGCTGGCCGTAGTAGCTGCGCGGCTCGGCCGCCGGCACCATCGCCTGCTCCTTCACCTACGGCCTCCCAGCGCGGCGCCCAGGAGTCCGGCGCCGAGCGCCACTGCAGCGGCGAACGCGGCCCCCCAGACCTGGCCGAGGTGGTGCCCCGTGTCGACCGGGGCGGGCGGCAGGCCGTATACCTCGGGCTCGTCGAGCAGCAGGAAGAAGGCGCCGAAGCCGCCCACGCCGTCGTCCTCGTCGGCCCCGTAGAGGCGCGCCCCCTCCACCCCGGCGTCCGCGAACTTGTCGAGCCGCCTCTCGGCTCGCTCGCGCAGCTCCGACAGCTCGCCGAACTGGATCGAGTTGGTCGGGCAGGCCTGGGCGCAGGCGGGCTCCTTGTCGTCCTTCAGGCGGTCGTAGCAGAGCGTGCACTTCCAGACCCGGCCGTCCCCCTCGCGCTGGTCGAGGACCCCGAAGGGACAGGCGGTCACGCAGTAGCCGCAGCCGTTGCAGATGTCCTCCTGGACGACCACGGTGCCGAACTCCGTCCGGAACAGCGCCCCGGTCGGGCACACCTCGAGGCAGGCCGCGTCGGTGCAGTGCTTGCAGACGTCCGAGGACATCAGCCAGCGCACGCCGCCGTCGTCCTGGTAGGTCTCGACGCCCTCGCGCTCGGCGATCTCGTTCAGCGCGGCCGCGTCGACGAGCGAGTCCGCCGCGGCGTCGACCCCCACGGGCTTGCGCTGCTCGACGAACGCCACGTGGCGCCAGGTGTCGGCGCCGAGGTCGAGCGTGTTGTCGTAGGAGCGGCCCGTGAAGCCCTGGTTCGAGTCCGGGATCTGGTTCCACTCCTTGCACGCGACCTCGCAGGCCTTGCAGCCGATGCAGATCGAGGTGTCGGTGAAGAACCCCATCCGGGGCTCGCCCCAGCTCACGGCGGCACCATCCCCTCGGGCAGGCCGCCGCCGACGATCCGCTCCTCGGCTGCCGTGTCGACGTGCATGATCACGTCGGCCTCGCGGCGATAGCGCTCCACCAGCTCCAGCAGCGCCCGGCCGCGCGGCCGGCGGCCGGGCCGGATGTCGCAGGTGGCGGCCTTGACCTCTTGGATGTGCACGTTCGGGTCGAGCGCGAGGGGGAACAGGTCGTTGACCGTGTCGCCGGTGGCGATCCCCTTGCGGCCCCAGTGGTACGGCAGCCCGACGTGCTCGACCCGCTTGCCGCGGACCCGCAGCGGGCGGACGCGGTCGGTGACCATGACGCGGGCCTCGATCGCGGTGCGGGCGGTGACGATCGTCGCCCAGCCGCCGTGCTCGAGCTCCCTCTCGCCGGCCAGCGTGGGACTCACCTCGCAGAACAGCTCCGGCTGGAGCTCGGCCAGGTAGGGCACGCCGCGGGACATGCCGCCGGCGGTGTGGTGCTCGGTGAGCCGGTAGCTCGTGATCACGTAGGGGAAGATGCCGGCGCCGACCTCGCCGCCCGTCGGGTTGTAGGGGTTCTCCGGCCGATGGAAGCGCTGGCGGACCGGGTTCTGCTGCTGGTCGTAGAGCGGGTTCTCGACCGGCGACTCGTGCGGCTCGTAGTGCGTCGGCAGCGGGCCGTCCACCAGCCCGGCCGGCACGAACAGCCAGCCGAGGCCGTCGGGGTGGACGATGAAGGGCGCGCTGCCCGGCAGCGCGTCGATGCCGGTGGCGTCGTCGTCCTCGGGCACGAAGTCGGGCGGCTTGTCCGGCTTGCCGATGTCCGGGTGGTCGACGCCCGTCCACTCGCCCTCCTCCTCGTCCCACCAGACGTACTTCTTGCGCTCCGACCAGGGCCTTCCGTCCGGGTCCGCGGACGCGCGGTTGTAGAGGATGCGGGTGTTGGCGGGCCAGGCCCAGCCCCATTCCCGCGCCACCCAGTCCTGCTCGCTGCCCGGCCTCTTCCGAGCGCTCTGGTTGACGCCCTCCTTGTAGATCCCCGCGTGAATCCAGGAGCCGCAGGCGGTCGACCCGTCCGCCTTCAGCTCCTGGTACTTGGACACGGGCTCCCAGTCGGAGGTGAAGCCGTTGATCTCGCGCAGGACGACCTCGGCGTCGGGCTCCTGGTGCGGGCCGGCCAGCGGGTAGTCCCAGGTGAGGTCGAGGACGGGCCGGTCGCGGGTGTCGTCCGAGCCCGCCAGCTTCTCGCGGATCCTGCGGCCGAGCCAGTAGAAGAAGTGGAGGTCGGAGCGGCAGTCCTCGGGCGGCTCGACCGCCTTTCGGTGCCACTGGAGCAGGCGCTGGGTGTTGGTGAAGTTGCCGTCCTTCTCGGTGTGGGCGGCGGCGGGCAGGAAGAAGACCTCGGTCCCGATCTCCTCGGTCTTCAGCTCGCCCGTCTCGATCTCGGACGAGTCGTACCAGAAGGCGGCCGTCTCGACCTCGGTCAGGTCGCGCACGACGAGCCAGTCGAGCTTCGTCATCGCCAGGCGGTGGAGCTTCGAGTTCGCGGAGCCCACGGCCGGGTTCTGGCCGACGGCGAAGAAGCCCTTGACCTTGCCGTCGAGCATGCGGTCGAAGACAGAGTAGATCGAGTGGTCGCCGTCGATCTTCGGCAGGTAGTCGAAGCGGAAGTCGTTGTCCGGGGTCGCGGCGTCGCCGAACCAGGCCTTGAGCAGGCTGGCCATGTAGGCGTCGAGGCTCCCCCAGGCGCCGGTCTTCGGACCGTTCCGCGCGACGAACTCCTCGAACTCGCCCTTGCCCTCCGGGTGGGGCATCGGGATGTAGCCGGGGAGGATGTTGAACAGCGTCGGGATGTCGGTCGAGCCCTGGATGTTGGCGTGGCCGCGCAGGGCGAGGATGCCGCCGCCGGGCCGGCCCATGTTCCCGAGCAGAAGCTGGATGATCGCCGCGGTGCGGATGTACTGGACGCCGACCGTGTGCTGCGTCCAGCCCACGGCGTAACAGAAGGCGGAGGTCCGCTCGCGGCCGGAGTTCTCGCAGAGCGCCTCGGCGACCTGGTGGAACAGCTCGCGGGGGATCCCGCAGAGCTCCTCGACGAGCTCCGGCGTGTAGCGGCGGTAGTGCCTCTTGAGCAGCTGGAACACGCAGCGGGGGTGCTCCATGTCCATGTCCATCACCGGCGGCTGGCCCTTGTCCAAGTCGATGCCGTGGGCGCCGTGCGCCTGCTCGCCCGAGACGTCGGCGGACTGCTCCCTCTTCCCCGCCGCGGCCTCTTCCTCGGTCTCGGCGTAGCCCCACGAGCTGATGTCGTAGAGCCCGTCGTCGGCACTCCAGCCGGAGAAGAAGCCGTCGAGGTCCTCGGTGTCCTCGAACTCCTCCTTGATGACGACGGGGCCGTTCGTGAAGTGCCTCACGTACTCCCGGAACTCGCGGCCGTTCTCGAGGATGAAATTGACGATCCCGCCGAGGAACGCGATGTCCGACCCGGCTCGGATCGGCAGGTGCAGGTCGGCCATTGCGCTGGTGCGCGTGAAGCGCGGGTCGACGTGGATGATCTTGGCGCCGCGCTCCTTGGCCTCCATCACCCACTGGAAGCCGACCGGGTGGCACTCGGCCATGTTCGACCCCTGGATGACGATGCAGTCGGAGTTCTGGAGGTCCTGCTGGAAGGTGGTCGCGCCGCCTCTACCGAACGAGGTCCCCAGACCGGGAACCGTGGAGCTGTGTCATATGCGCGCCTGGTTCTCGATCTGGATCGCGCCCAGCGCCGTGAACAGCTTCTTGATGAGGTAGTTCTCCTCGCTGTCCAGCGTGGCGCCGCCCAGGAAGGCGATCCCCCTGGTGCGGTTCAGGTGGTTGTCCGGCTCCCAGGTCTCGGCGCGGGCGGCGATCACCCGCTCGGCGATCATGTCGGTGGCGGTGTCGAGGTCCAGCTCCTCCCACTCCGTGCCGTGCGGGCGGCGGTACTTGACCTTGTACTCGCGCAGCGGGCTGTTGACGTACTGCTCCGAGGCGGCGCCCTTGGGGCAGAGGCGGCCGCGCGAGATCGGGCTGTCCGGGTCGCCCTCGATCTGCACGACCTTCTCGTCCTTGACATAGACCTTCTGGCCGCAGCCCACCGCGCAGTAGGGGCAGACGGACTGGACCACGCGGTCGGCGCCGGCCGTGCGCGGCGTGAGCGTGGCGGAGCGCTTGGAGCGGGCGGCCCGGCCCAGCGCGAGGGGGTCGCGAAGCTGCCTCAGGAGCGGTGGAATGCCTACCAACGCCGGGCGAAGATACCCGGCCGGCGGAGCCGAGAAACAGCTCCGGTTTGGCGCACGACAGGCCGGGGACGCTCTTGGCATGACCGAGCGACGCATGTTTAGGTCCGGCCGGTCGCAGGAAGCCGACGGGTGGGGAACCTTGTACGCCGAACGGGTCCGACAGATGCGGAAGACCGCGGGGCGGCAGGCGCGCCGCGCCCGCCGCCAGACGCTGCTGCTGCTGCCGCTGATCGCAGCGGTCATCCTCGCCTTCAAGTACCGGCGGCAGCTGTTCGGGCTCGACGTCGAGGTGCGAATCGCCGCAGTGGTCGCGCTGGTCATCCTCGGCTGGGCCTTCGCCCGTGACCTCGGCCGCGCGCTCGGGCCGATCCTCTTCAAGCGGCTCGATGCCGCCACCGCCGGCACCATCGGCTTCCTCATTCGGCTGACCACCCTCGGCACGACCGTGCTGGTGGCCCTCCGGCTGGCGGGCCTGCACACCGACACGCTGGCCGTCGGCGGCGCGATCACCGCGGTGATACTCGGTCTGGCCGCCCAGCAGACGCTCGGCAACCTGATCGCCGGGCTGGTGCTGATCAGCGCCCGGCCCTTCCGCGTGGGCGACCGCATCCGCCTCCAGGCGGGCCCGCTGGCGGGGCGGATCGAGGGCGGCGTCGTCTCGCTGGGGCTGCTCTACACGACCCTGGCGGAGGGCGAGGACCGGATGATGGTGCCCAACAACGTCGTCCTCTCCTCGGCGGTCGTTCCGCTACGAGAGCCGGCGGCCGTCGACCTCCGGGCGCGCCTCGACGCGGACGTCAAGCCGACGCAGATCGAGGACCTGCTCGAGGACCACATCACCGTGCCCACGAGGCACGACCCGCACATCGACCTCGAGGAGTTCGACGGCGACGAGGTGGTGGTCCGGGTCAGCGCGACCCCGGTCGAAAGGGAGGAGGGCGCCCGGCTCGCCGATGAGGTGCTCGCCGTGCTGGCGGAGGCTAGCCGCGAACGCGAGCCTCAGCAGTCGTGAGGAAGGTTGCGGCCATGTCCTCCTCGCCATGCTCGTCGATGCCCTCCTCGAAGCGCTCGCGTATGGCCCTGATCAGCGGCAGGTCCAGGCCGTGGCGCTCGGCCGCCTCCTCCACCAGGGTGGCGTCCTTGGCGGCCAGCCGCAGCTTGAACGAGGGCTCGAAGCGGCGCTCGATGATCGCCTTGCCCTTCGTCTGGGCGTAGGGCAGGTCGAGCGGACCGCCTTCGATCGCCTCGAGGAAGAGCTCCGGCCGGACGTCGATGCCCTCGGCGAGCGCCATCGTCTCGCCCACCGCCTCGACCACCGAGAGGATCCAGTTGTTCACCACGACCTTGAGGCGGGTGCCGCCTCCGGCCTCGCCGAGCCACATGGTGCGCTTGCCGATCGCGTCGAAGATCGGCTCGAGGCACTCGCGGCAGTTGTCGGGGCCGGAGGCCAGGATCACGAGCTCGCCCTGCTCCGCCGGCGCCTTGGTGCCGAGCACGGGCGCGTCGACGAACCGAGCGCCCGTCTCGTCCGCCAGCTCGGCGCAGCGCTCCGTGCCCTCGATCCCGATGGTGCTCATCTGGAGCCAGGTGGCGCCGGACTCGAGGATGCCCTCGACGGAGGAGACGACCGCGTCGGCGTCGCTCAGCATGGTTAGGAGCACGTCGGAGCCCTCGGCGGCCTCCGCGGCCGAGTCGACCACGGTTATGCCCTCGTCGACGAGCGGCTCCGCCCGCTCGCGGGTGCGGTTCCATGCCCGCACCTCGAAGCCCGCCTTCGCGAGGTTGCTCGCGATCGGGCGGCCCATGATTCCGCCGGCGCCCAGCACTGCGATCGTATCCATGTAAAGCGGTGTGCCCGCGCCGAAGCTGGGCATAACCGATCGAATGGCGCAGCAGACGAAGGTCCGCGACACCCAGGCCGCCAACGGCCGCCCGCCCGAGGGTCCGGAGGACCTCGAGAGGCGCTCCTGGCTGAAGACCCTCTGGCGCACCGTCAAGGCGTTCCAGGCCGACAACCTGACCGACTGGGCCGCCGCGCTGACCTACTACGGGATCCTCTCGATCTTCCCGGCGCTGCTCGCGCTCGTCGCGGTCCTCGGCGTGATCGGGCCCTCGGCGACCCAGCCGCTGATCGACAACCTCGGCACCGTCGCGCCGGGCCCGGCCAAGGACATCGTCACGGGCGCGCTCCACAACCTCCAGAGGAGCCGCGGCTCGGCGGGCGTGCTGTTCGTCGTCTCGCTCGGAGTGGCGATCTGGTCGGCGTCCGGCTACATCGGCGCTTTCATGCGGGCCTCGAACGCGATCTACGACGTCGACGAGGGCCGCCCGCTCTGGAAGACCGTCCCCACCCGGGTCGCCCTGACGATCGCGCTGCTGCTCATGGTCGCCGTGGTGGCCGTCGCCGTGACGTTCACCGGCCCGCTCGCGAAGCAGGCCGGCAACGTCTTCGGGATCGGCCAGGCGGCTCTCACCGCCTGGGACATCGCCAAGTGGCCGGTGATCCTGCTCGCCGTGATCACGATGTTCGCGATCCTCTACTGGGCCGCGCCGAATGTGAGGCACCCCAAGTTCCGCTGGATCAGCCCGGGCAGCGTCGTGGGCGTCCTCGTCTGGATCGCGGCCTCGGCGGCGTTCGCCTTCTACGTCTCGAACTTCGCCTCGTACAACAAGACGTACGGAGCGCTCGGCGGCGTGATCGTCTTCCTGGTGTGGCTCTGGGTCTCCAACCTGGCGATCCTGCTCGGCGCCGAGCTGAACGCGGAGCTCGAGCGAGGGCGGCAGATCGAGGCCGGCCAGCGAGCCGACCGCGAGCCGTTCCTCGAGCCTCGCGACGCGGCCGACTGAGCGCGATGTCCGTCGAAACGCAGACTCAGCACGCCCAAGGCCCCTTCTCGGGCTATGCGCCGCCCGCCCAGCGGCCGCCGCTCGGCTACTTCGCCGGTCTGACCGCCCTGTTCAACGCCGGCTTCGCGGGCGCGCTGGTCGCCGCCGGCCGGCGGGGCCGGCTGCCGCAGCGCGTGGAGCTCGGCGACCTGCTGCTGATCGGCACCGCGAGCCACAAGCTGAGCCGGCTGATCGCCAAGGACAAGGTCACGGCCTTCCTGCGCGCGCCCTTCACCCAATACGAGGGCGAGGCGGGGCCGGGCGAGCTGGACGAGAGCGTGCGCGGTCGCGGGCTGCGACGGGCGATCGGGGAGATGATCGCCTGCCCGTACTGCCTCGGCCTGTGGGCGGCGGCCGGGCTGCACGTCGGGCTCATCTACGCGCCGCGACCGACCCGCGTCGTAGCGTCGACCATGACCGCGCACACGATCTCGGACTTCCTCCAGATCGCCTACAAGGCCGCGGAGGACCGCGGGCTTGGCGAAAGCTGACTACCCACCGATAGGCGACTACGCGCTTATCGGCGACTGCCACACCGTCGCTCTTGTGTCGAGCGCCGGCTCCATCGACTGGTGTTGCCTGCCGCGCGTCGACTCGGGCAGCACGTTCGGCCGCATCCTCGACTGGGAGCGGGGCGGCTGCTTCGAGCTCGCGCCCGTCCGGCCGGACTCGCCCGGCCTGCGCGATTACGCGGACGACACCCTGGTCCTGACCAGCGGCTTCCGCGGCGAGGGCGGCGAGGCGCTCGTCACAGACTGCCTGCTCGGGCCGCCCGGGACCGAGCGCACGGACGAGCGCCGGCACATCCTGCGGGTGGTCGAGGGGCGCCGCGGCGCCACGGAGTTCACGGCCCGCATAGCGCCGCGCTTCGACTTCGGCCAGCTCCACCCCTGGATCCGCCACCACGGCCGCAACACCTTCAGCGCGACCGGCGGCGACGACGGACTGCTGGTCTGGAGCGATGCCCCGCTCGAGGCCGAGGACGGCGAGCTGCGCTGTGGCTTCACGGTG
>JBJMLJ010000179.1:0-1755 GCA_045805365.1 Thermoleophilaceae bacterium | reverse complement strand
CGCGGGCGACCAGCCCGACTTCCACCTGCTCACGAGCTACGAGGGCGTCGGCCAGGTCGAGCTGGGCGCTCTCCAGCGGCTGGCGCGGGTCGCCCTCCACCGGGCGTTGCGGGAGGGCTTCGGCCTGTCAGCCTCGGAGGCACTCTGGAAGGGGAAGCCGGTGGTGGGCAACCCGCAGGGCGGCCTGCCGCTGCAGGTGCGCGACGGCGTCGACGGCTACCTGACGAGCACGCCGGAGGAGACCGCGGCCCGGATCGTGGAGCTCGTCCGCGACCCGGGCATGGCGATCGAGATGGGCAGATCGGGCCGTGAGCGCGTGCGCGAACGCTTCCTCGTCACCCGGGCGCTCGAGGGCGAAATGGCCGTTCTGGGGGCCGCGCTCGGCGCTACCGTGGAACGCGAATGACGGTCACGCTCCCCGCCGGCACGGCGCTCGAGCTCGCGGACGGGGCCACCGGCGCCGACGCCGCCCGCGCGATCGGTGAGGGCCTCGCCCGCGCGGCCCTGGGCGTGCGCGTGACCCGCGACGGCGGCCCCCCCGAGCTGCGGGACCTCGCCGCCCCGCTCCGGGAGGGCGACCGGATCGAGATCGTCACCGAGCGGAGCGATGAGAACGGCGGCGGCCCGCTCTGGCTCGTCCGCCACGACGCGGCGCACGTGCTCGCCACGGCCGTGCTCGAGCTCTACCCCGGCGTGAAGATCTCGATCGGCCCGCCGATCGAGGACGGGTTCTACTACGACTTCGAGTTCCCCGAGGGGGTCAAGGTGTCGGAGGACGACCTGGCTCGCATCGAGGCGAAGATGCGCGAGCACGTCAAGGCCGACGAGCCGTTCGAGCGCTCCGACCTGCCGGCGGGCGAGGCGATCGAGCGCTTCCTGAGCGAGGGGCAGGACTACAAGGTCGAGCTGATCGAGGACCTGGTCCGGGACCAGGGCGTCGACACCGTCTCGCTCTACCGCAACGGCCCCTTCACCGACCTCTGCCGCGGACCGCACGGCCCCAGCACCAAGCGGATCAAGGCCTTCAAGCTCACCTCGGTCGCCGGCGCCTACTGGCGTGGCGACGCCAGCCGCCAGATGCTCACCCGAATATACGGCACGGCCTTTCTCTCGAAGGACGACTTGAAGGAGCACCTGCGGCGACTGGAGGAGGCGCGTGCGCGGGATCACCGCAAGCTGGGCCGCGAGCTCGACCTGTTCATGTTCAGCGAGCTGTCGCCGGGCTCGCCGTTCTGGCTGCCGGCGGGGACGCACATCTGGAACGAGTTGACGCAGCTCTGGCGGACCAGCAACGTCGAGCGCGGCTACGTCGAGGTGCGCACGCCGATCCTCTACGACGTCGACCTCTGGAAGCAGTCGGGCCACTGGCACGTCTACCGCGAGAACATGTACTTCACGGACGTGGAGGACCGGCCCATGGGCCTCAAGCCCATGAACTGCCCGGCGCACGTCCAGATCTACAAGCGCGACCTGCGCTCCTACCGCGACCTGCCGATCCGCTACGCCGAGCAGGGCCTGGTGCACCGGCACGAGCCGAGCGGCACGCTCCACGGCCTGCTGCGGGTCCGGCACATCACCCAGGACGACGCCCACGTCTTCTGCACCGAGGAGCAGATCGAGGAGGAGGTGCTTCGCTGCGTCGACTTCGGCTTCTACATCTACGACCAGTTCGGCCTCGAGCCGAGGCTGGAGCTCTCGACCCGGCCGGAGAAGCGGGTCGGCGAGGAGGAGATGTGGGACAAGTCCGAAGCGGCG
>JBJMLJ010000178.1:0-2845 GCA_045805365.1 Thermoleophilaceae bacterium | reverse complement strand
TCGATCGGCGGCAACCACCTGATCCACTCGCTGCGCCGCAACGTGCCGCTCAAGATCCTGCTCTTCAACAACCAGATCTACGGGTTGACGAAGGGCCAGTACTCGCCGACGAGCGAGGAGGGCAAGGTCACCAAGTCGACCCCGTTCGGCTCCCAGGACCACCCGTTCAACCCGGTCGCGCTGGCGCTCGGCGCCGAGGCCTCGTTCGTGGCCCGCACGGTCGACACCGACAAGAAGCACGTCGCCGAGGTCCTACGCGCGGCCGCGGCCCACAAGGGCTCGTCCTTCGTCGAGATCTACCAGAACTGCAACGTCTTCAACGACGGCGCCTTCGACGCCGTCCGCGCCAAGGGCGAGAAGGAGCAGAACCAGATCCGGCTCGAGCACGGCGAGCCGATCCGCTTCGGCCCCGAGGGCGAGCGCGGGGTGGTCCGCAGGGGGGTCGAGCACCTCGAGATCGCCAACGTCGCCGACGTCGGCGAGGACGCGCTCGTCACGCACGACGCCCACCGCGTCGACCCGGGCCTGGCCTTCGAGCTGGCCCAGCTGTCCCAGCGGCCCACCGGCCCGACCCCGATCGGCGTCTTCCGCGACGTGGACCGGCCGGTCTATGGCGAGGGCTGGCAGGAGGAGCTCGAGGACGCCCACTCCCGGGCGGACACCGAGGAGCTCGAGAAGCTCCTCCACTCGGGCGATACCTGGACCGTCAGCTAGGCGGCGATATCGAGCGTCAGCTCTGAGACGCCCTGGCCGACGGGGCCGCCGTCGACCTCGGAGTTCAGCTTGCGCAGGAGCCGCTGGGCCGGGACGTTCTCACTCGACATCGTGGCGGTGAAGCGGCGGATGCCGAGGCCGCGAGCGCGGGCGGCGAGCTCGCGGGCGAGCATCGAGCCGATGCCCATGCCCTGCCAGAGGTCGCCGACCACGATCGCCGCCTCGGCAGCGGTCGGGTCGTCCGCCAGCCGGACGAAGCGACCCACGCCGATAAGGCCCCTCACCGCCTGGGTGGGGGACTCGGCGACGAGCGCCACGTGGTCGTGCTGATCGACCTCTGTCAAATAGCGCAGCTCGGCATGGCTGAAACGGCGCTTCGGGGCGAGGAAGCGGCGCTGCACGCTGAGGTCGGAGAGCTCTCGCAGTCCCCTGGCGAGCATCTCCTTGTCGTCCGGCCTGATCTTCCTGATCAGGATCGGAGTGCCGCCGGGGAGCCGTTTCGTCATGAAACTAGCTTTCCCGCTCGAGCCGCCGGGCTATGTGCGACCAGTCACAGATCAGCGGTCGTCGTGCTCGCGCTCGTAGTCGAGCTCGGTGCGCAGGCCGAGCGCGTGCAGGCGCTCGTTCGCGTCCTCGATGCCGCCGCAGTCGATGACCGCCTTGGCCAGCCGCGCGGCCGACGCCAGCGCCGCCGCCGGATCGAAGTAGATGGTGGCGGCGCCCATCGGGCTGAGCTCTACGGTCCTCCGTCCCGCCCGGATCGAGCTTGTCCCACGCTCGCCCCGGAAGCAGCGGAGCGCCTGCGCGCTTGCTTCGGTGGGCACGGCCTCCACGGCGCGGTCGAGCAGCTCGACGACCGCTGGCGTCAGGCCCCGCATGCCCGCCAGCCCGTTCGCCGCGGCGACCTCCGCGATCCGGTCGAGCACCTCGTCGGGGGTCAGCTCGCCGTCGCAGCCGATCCCGAAGATGCCCCCGAGCACGGGTCGCTCCCGTCCGAGGCGCGCGGCCGCGGCGAGCACGATCGCGTCGCACAGGGGGCTCGCCAGGCCGTCCTCGTTGCCGTGCGCCAGCGCGTCGCCGCCGACGTCGACGAATACGAACAGGTCGCAGCCGAGCTCGTCGCCGACGGTCCGCAGCGAGTCGGCCAGCTCGGCCGGGGGGCGGGTCACGTCCAACAAGATGGTCTGCTCGTCGAGGAGCTCGGCCACCCGCGCCTCGGCAAAGCGGACGCCGCTTCCGCGAACCCGCGTGCCGGCGCCGGCCGCGAGGACGCCGGGGGCGAGCTCGCGCGCGTCCTCGATCTCGCCGGTGGATCGCGGCCCGGGCTCGGGATCGATCACGCGCCGCTCCCAGGTCACGCCGCCCACGAGCGGCGCGGCATCGTGGTAGACGCGGCAGGCCTCGGCGGTGGCGAGAGCGCCGACCACGTCGCCGCCGCCGCCGATGCCGAGCACGAGCGGGCGCCGGGCGGTCGAGAGGAGGAGCTCGGCGTCGCTCACTCGAGCGCCCGCTCGATCGACTCCGGATAGGGCGGCTCCAGGACGCCGGCCTCCGTGAAGATCCCATCGACGAGGTCCGCGGGGGTGACGTCGAAGGCGAGGTTGAGGGCGGGAGCGCCCGCCACGACCTCCGCCGGGTCGCGCTCCTCGATCGGGATGGCGGCGCCGTCGGGCGTCTCCGGATCGAGCGTCGAGAGCGGCGCCGCCACGTAGAAGGGGACGCCGTGGTGCCGGGCCAGTACCGCCAGCGCGTAGGTGCCCACCTTGTTCGCGACGTCGCCGTTGGCCGCTATGCGGTCGGCGCCCACCACCACCCGGTCGACCTGACCGCGGGCCATCAGCGCCCCGGCGCTGCCGTCGGTCACGACCTGGAAGGGGATCCCCTCGCGCTTTAGCTCCCACGCGGTGAGCCGAGCGCCCTGGAGCAGCGGCCGCGTCTCGCTGACCCAGACGTGGGCGAGCCGGCCGGCGTCCCAGGCGGCTCGCAGGACGCCGGCCGCCGTGCCGTAGCCGCCGGTGGCGAGGGGACCGGTGTTGCAGTGGGTCAGCGCCCGGTCGCCCTCGGCGAAGCGCTCGGAGCCGAGCTCGGCGATCCGGCGGTCGGCGGCCTCCTGCTCGCCCTGGAGCCGCCG
>JBJMLJ010000177.1:0-8462 GCA_045805365.1 Thermoleophilaceae bacterium | reverse complement strand
GGCGCGCTCGAGCCGCGCCTCCGTCCCGAGCGTGCGCCGGCCTATGACCAGGTGCCGCAGCGGCTGCGGGGAGGCCTCGATCCGGTCGGCGAACGCCTCCAGGTCGAGCGCGAGCTTGGGGTGAAACTCCATCCGCTCGAGCCGCCTAACGCTGCCGGAGGGGAGCTTGTCGGCGTCGGTCGCGTTCACCCCGATCCGCAGCGGAAATGGATGCACGCGCCCTCGCCGGTCGATCAATGGGCTGTCCTCGGAGAGCAGCCGTGGACCGCCGTCCCGCAGCGCCCGCAGCGCGAGAGTGCTCTTGCCTCCGCCCGAGGGCAGCATCACGGCCACCGCGCCCTGGCCGCCGACGAGGGCCAGCGCGTGCAACCGCGTGAAGCCGACCGACTCGAGGTGCTCGCCGATGCGCGACAAGAGGTAGTGATACGCAGCCTCGTGTACGAGGTGCTCGCTCTCGCCCTGCACCGTGAGCCGGGCGCGGTCGCGGTCGAGCACGGAGACCGCGCGGCCGAAGTAGTCGACGACGGTGGTGTGCCCGAGCTCGTAGACGACATTGCGGGGGGTGACGAAGGTGGCCGGCACCTCGCCGAAGCGGTCGAAGTCGGGTGGGCGGCGTTCTACCTGCACCGATACGTCGATCGGCTCCCCCTCTGCCCCGGGGCGTTCGAACCAGACGAAGTCGAGTCGCAGGTTCTCGACGACCTCCGGCCAGTCGCCGCCCACGCTAACGCGTAGCCCGTGGATCTCCAGGACGGCCACGGCTACGCAGCCGCGCTCATCACGGCATCGGCCGACGCCTCGTCGAGCGTCCGGAGCCGTGCACGGGCGGACAGCCTCCGAATGAGCTCGCCATATCGCGGCAGCCAGCGGTCCGCGTAGCAGTCGTGGAGCCCGATCGCGGTGAAGGGCGCGTGGTCGACGTGCGCCATCAGCTCCGCCTCCCACTCCTCGTAGCTCTTCGCTCCCGTATAGAGGCTGAAGTCGTCCAGGGTCACCGGAATCCGCACGAGCCGGTTCTGCAGCTCGGGCGCGTCCAGGGGCGGCTGCGAGCTGCCGAGCCACTCGAAGTTGTGGAAGGCGAGCTGTTCGTCGGTGAGCTCCGGATCTCGCCTCGAGCGCGGCAGCCGGTAGCCCTTGAGGCGGTAGTCCAGCTCGCGGCAGCGATGGAGCTGGGCCTTGCCCCCGCCGTGGTCGAAGGAGTGGAACGCGAGGGCGTGGCCGGCGGACTCGATGTCGGCCCGCACCTCGGGGAGGATCTGGCCCACCACGTTGTACGTCGCCCGCAGGCCGGCCTCCGACTCGACGGCGATCATCGACCGCAGCGTTTGCTGCGCCGTCTCATCGGCCCGGCGCGCCAGCTCGGGGTCCTCGCTTCGGTGGCCGAACCCTCGCTCGAGGTCGTGCATCACGCACACCGTCTTCTCCTGCGAAACCGACTCGCTGCCTGCGACGAGGTCGACCACCGCGGCACGGGCGGCGTCTACGTCGATCTCCCACCAGTCGCCCCTGAGGACGGCGCCCGGGAACTCCGCCGGCGGTCGGTCGTAGACCCTCTCGAACAGGTAGGGCTGAACCGAGCGCGTCGGATCGGTGTGCCGCATCGCCAGCTTGGAGCTCGGCGTCCGGAGCGTGCCTATCCCGCGCTCCAAAGCGAACGACAGCAGGCCATTCATCAGCATCCAGGGCCAGCCACGGAAGCGGTTCTCGATGCGCGTCTTGTGCTCGCGCGCCAGCCCGATCCGCTGCACGAGGTCCGACTGGTGGACGAACGTGTACATGCCGTCGGGCCGGATCAATATCGACGCACTGGCAACCTGTCCCAGCCGACCGAAGTGCTGCTGGTGCCAGACGACGTCGTCGTCGAAGAAGAGGCTGCTCGGAAAGTCCTCGACGAGCGCCCGGTCGGCGTACATCAGCAGCTGCCAGTGCCGCCCCAGCTCGAGCTCGCCGCACATACGCTCGCCGAGCCTGTATCCGTCTGGCCCGCACTTGGGGAGCTGAAATAGCCTGTGCGCGAAGAAGTGCCGGAGCCTGTGACCCTTCGCCAACCATTCATCGGCCCGATCGGCACCGATCTGCCTGAAGGCCGATCGACCCATCGCCGCGATCATAGGGTCACCGCGCTGATGCCGGTCAAGAGCTACCGCGCCGACTACCTGAGGGAGGCGGTCGGCTCGCTCCTGGCGCAGACGTCCCCGCACTGGCGCGCGCTCATAATCCACGCGCGCGGGGCCCGAGTAGCGATCGAGGCCGACCTTGGGGAGGCATTGGCGGATCCTCGGATCGAGCTCGTCGAGGAGCGCGGTCGCAAGCTCGCGGGCGCGCTCAACACAGGCATGTTCGAGGCGAGGACCGAGTTCACCGCGATCCTGCTCGCCGACGACCTCTGGGAGGTCGACGCCATCGAGGTCCTGGAGCGAAACATCGCCCGGCATCCGGAGGTGGACTTCTTCCACTCCTCCCTGCGGATGATCGACGACGGGGGCGCCCCGATCAGCGGCGTGGTACCCGCCCGCCCGGATGTGAGCGCCGCCGCGTTCCGGCAGTGGGCGCGGGTCAGGCACCTGCTCTGCTGGCGGCGAGAGCTGGCGCTCGATATCGGGGGCATGGACGAGTCGCTGAACTCCGTGGGCCCCGACGACTTCGACTTTCCCTGGTCGATGGCCGACGCCGGCGCGACCTTCCGGGCGATTGCGGACTGCCTCTACGTCTACCGCGATCACCGCTCCTGCTATCGGCTGACGACCCACCTGCCGCGGCGAACCCACGTCCGGGAGACGCAACGCATCCTGCGCAAGCACGGCGTGCCCGAGGCGGACATCCGCCGGCGCATCGCGCACGCCCGCCGCACCCACCTTCGCCAGTGTCTCTACTCGTCGGCTCTGGAGGCCTGGCTCAAGCGCGTCCTGCGGGACGATCCGGCCGGCGGCTGGCGCCAGAGCTACCGCTAGTCCGGCACGGGCCCGATGTCCCGGGCGGGGTTGCCGGCCCAGAGCCGCCCGGGTGGAACGTCCTTCCGCACGACCGAGGCGACCCCGATCACCGCGTCGCGGCCGATCGTCACCCCCTGGCAGATGAAGACGCCGGCTGCGATCCATACGTTGTCCTCGACGACTACCGGCCCGCTCGCCGGCTCCAGAGTGTGGTCGGTCCGGCGCCGGCGGGAAAGCGGGTGGAAGTCGGTGTCGCAGATCCGGGCGTCCGCCACGTCGGTGTCCGCGCCGATGCGGATCTCACGTTCGGAGCCGAACCGCGTCCCGTTGATGAGGGCGCGGTCGCCGATCGTGATCCGGGCATCTGGCGAATGGGTGTAGGGGGTGGCGTGCGCCATGACGGTCACGTCGTCCCCGAAGACGACCCTCCCGGGACCGCGGAAGGTCAGCTTGCCCTGGAGCGAGAAGCGCTTCCCGATCCGGACCCGTGAGCCCCCGAAGAGCTCGCGCAGGCGCCACCAGGGCCGCATCGCCCAGCCCTTGAGCCAGCCACGTCGCCGCCGCCACGACACGGGCGCAGCATAGGGTCACGCCGTCGCCGACCCGATCAACAAGACCATGGACCGCGCCGACCTGGACGAGCCACGCGCCCGCGCGGTCTGCGCCGAGCTCGACGCGCTGATCGTCGAGATGGGCGAGGGCGGCCGGCGGATGAGCAGCTGGTACGGCGGACTCGAGCGCCCGGCGGACATGGTCACGTACGAGCTCGCCAACCGAGGCCTCGACTACGAGCCGCTGGTCGGCGCGGCCGACGACGCGCGCTTCCCCTGGTTTCTCTACTGGGAGATCGCCTGGCTCGTCCTGCACAACGACTACCGCCCCGGCCAGCGGCTGCTCGACCTCGGCGGCTGCTCGTCGCTGTTCTCGTGCTACATGGCGTCGAAGGGCCTCGACGTCGTGGCCGTCGACCTGAAGGAGGAGCTCGTCGACCACGGGAACGAGCTCGCCGCCGCGACCGGCTGGAGCCTCAGGAACCTGCGCATGGACATGCGCGCCCTCGATGCCGGCGAGCTCGGCGGGCAGTTCGATCACATCGCCTCCGTCTGCGTCTTCGAGCACATCCCGATCAGCGGGCGCATCGAGGTCGGCGCGCGGATCCGCGACCTGCTCGTCGACGGCGGCGGCTTCAGCATCACCTTCGACTACGCGAATCCCTCGCCACTGGCGCGGATCGACTCGCCGGAGGACGTCAAGCGGCAGTTCGTCCGTCCCTCGGGCCTACGCGTGCGCGGCAATGGCGACTTCCACGACAACGGCTTGCGCTACCTGCTCCACCCGGGCCATCACCCGCGCGCCCCGGAGGAGGGCTGGGACCGGCCCGAGACCTCCGGTCCGGGCGAGTACACCTTCGGAGCCCTGTTCCAGGCCCGGGGCTAGTGGCCGAGCGCGACCGGGCAGAGCTGCCCCTGGCAGGGCTTGGGAAGCTCGCCGCGGGCGAACGTCTCCCGGATCTCCACGAGCTCCGGCGCGTTCCAGATCTCGAGCAGCGGCGTCTCGTGGACGTTGCCGATCGTCATCTGGAGGTAACAGGGGCAGAGCTGGACGTCGCCGCTCTCCTTGATCGTGAAGATCCCGCTCCACGGCTCCTCGCAGGAGTAGCGGTGCTCGTCAGAGGGGGACGACGTCATAGGAGAGCCCCTCGCTCTCGCAGCGATCGACGGCCTGCCGGATCACCTCGTTGTACTCCTCCGGGAACGCCTCGCAGACCTGCTGCGTCGCGTCGAACCGCCAGCCGGTCCCGTTCTCCACGTCCCAGCCGTCCACGTGCTTGACCAGGTGGAACTCGACGCGGTGGGGGTCGAGCGTCCTGGCGAAGTCGATGAACGGCACGACCTCGTGCAGGTTCGCCCGCATCACGACGAAGACGGTGATGATCCGGGTGTCGGGAAGGTCGCGCGACAGCTCGGCGAAGCGCCGCATGTTCCCGGTCACCAGCTCGAAGTGGTCGCGCCCGTGGATCCGGTGGTAGCTCTCGGGCGTGACCGCGTGGATCGAGCACTTCAGGTTGAGCGCGTGGAGGCCGAGGAGGCCCGGGAGCACGCGGTCGTTCAGGAGCGTCGCGTTGGTGTTGATCGTCACCTCGATCGGGCGACTACCCAGGTACTCGAGCACCTCGGGCAGCTTCGGGTACATCAGCGTCTCGCCGCCGATCAGCGTCACGTGCTCGGCGTAGGGCTCGATCTGCTCGAAGGTCTTGACGAACGTCTCGAAGGGCAGCGTGTCCCGTGCGTGATTGAAGGCCGGGACGCACATGATGCAGCGCTGGTTGCAGGGCTTGTTGAGGTGGATGCTGTAGTAGAACGGCAGGTGATCCACCACGGGCGCGCGCTCCGCCTGCTCGCCCAGGATGCCCTTCTTGTTGCTGACCGCGGTGGCGCTCAGGGTCGCCAGCCTAGCCCACCGCCAGGGGCCCGGCTACCCGTCCTCGGAGTCCTCGGAGCCCTCGGAGCTCTCGTCCTCCTGGCGCTCCTCCCTCTCCTCGCCGGAGATGCCCGGAGCGTTGGGGTCGGTGGGGCCGCCGGGGATCGGCTCCGACTTGTAGTCGTCCGGGTTGTCGGCCTCCTCGCCGTCGACCTCCACCGCGCCGTCCTCGTGGAAGCGCACGTTCGAGGGACCGAGCTTGGCCGTGGCCGCCTCGTCGTAGGAGGTCTCGTGCTCGGGGCCGCCGAAGGTCTCGTACTTCGCCCGGCCGGAGGGCCAGTCCTCGAGCTTCTCGGGCGGGTCGTCCTCCAGCTCCTTGACCTCCTGCTTCGCGTCCTCGACCTCCTGGTCGAAATCGCGCTCCCCGTCCTGGTCCTGGCTCTCCTGATCCTGCGACTTCCGGCCCTGAGTCTCCTGATCCTCGGTCTCCTGGTCCTGAGTCTCCTGGTCCTTCGTCTCCTGCTCGGCCATGCTCGCTGCCTCCCGCTGAAGTCGGGTTCGGAACCGATACCCGGCGGGCGCGCGGGGTAACGTCTTCTGGAGACGAGCGATGGCCAAGCGCGACCCGAGGATGATCCCGATCGGCTACGGCAAGTTCGTGCGCGCCGACCGGGTCTACGCCCTCGTTCCGATCGAGGGCGACCAGCGCGGCGAGGGACGGCGCACCTACGTCCACGTCGACGGCCTGGCGGAGCCGATCGTCGCCTCGCGCTCCGAGCGCGCCATCCTGGCCGAAGTCGAGGAGGCCCTGGCGGAGGCGGCGGGCATACCGCGGCGGCGCCGGACCGCGGCCGGCCAGGAGAGCCTCCTCTAGCCCGACGTTGACGCGCCGCCGCCCGGCGTGTAGAAGGTCGCATCCGCCGCCCGACCCTCAGCGCGATCGTCCCGGCGACCGACGGCCCCGAGGCCCTGGCTCGCTGCGAACGGAGCATCCGCCAGGCGGACGAGCCGCCCGAGGAGCTGATCGTCGTCGAGCGGCCGGCCCGGGCGGCGCCGGCCGTGGCCCGCAACATCGGCGCCCTCGCGGCGAGCGGGGACGTGCTCGTCTTCGTCGACGCCGACGTCCTCCCGCACCGTGACGCCTTCAGTCGCATCCGGGACGCCTTCGCCGACGACAGCGACCTGACCGCGGTCTTCGGCGCCTACGACGACCGTCCCGACGCGGACGGGCCTGTGTCGACCTTCCGCAACCTGCTGCCCCACTACGTCCACCGGAGCTCGGCCGGGCCCTCGACGAGCTTCTGGTCCGGGCTCGGTGCCGTTCGCCGCGATCGCTTCATGGCCGCGGGCGGCTTCGACGGGCGCCGCTTCCCCGGACCGGACGTGGAGGACGTCGAGCTCGGCATGCGGCTCTCGGAGGCCGGGGCGAGGATCGTGCTCGACCCCTCGATCCAGGCGACGCACCTCAAGGCCTGGACCGTGCGGGCGATCGTGCGCACCGACCTCTTGCGGCGCGGGGTCCCCTGGGTCTCTCTGCTGCTGCGCCGGCGCCGGGCTCCGGGCGAGCTCAACCTCGGCCGCCGCCATCAGCTGAGCGCGCTCGCCTGCATCTCGGCCGCGGCGGCGCTGGCGGCCCGCCGGCCCGCCCGGGCGGCACCCGGCCTGGCGGTCCTCGTGCTGGCCAACCGGCCCTTCTACGCCCTCCTGTGGCGCCACGGCGGGGCGCGCACCGCAACCGCCGGAGTCGGCCTGCACGTGCTGCACCACCTGACCGCCGCCGCCGCGGTGCCCCTGGGCGCCCTCGCGTGGCTGCGCGACCGGGCGCACGACGGCGAGGAGCCCGACTCCCTCGACAGCCTGCTCTTCGCGCTGCACGCGCACCCGCCGCGCGTCATCCAGACCTCGGCCGCGAAGCAGACCGCGGCCGCGCCGGTCTAGAGGTCCTCGACCTCTTTCAGCACCTTCTGCACGCTGTCCTTGGCATCCCCGAACAGCAGCGCCGTGTTCTCCTTGTAGAAGAGAGGGTTGTCGATCCCGGCGAAGCCGGTGTTCATCGATCGCTTGAGGACGATCACCGCGCCGGCCTTGTCCACGTCGAGGATCGGCATCCCGTAGATCGGCGAGTCGGACTGCTCGCGAGCGGCCGGGTTGGTCACGTCGTTCGCCCCGATGACCAGCGCCACGTCGGTCTGCGGGAACTCGGGGTTGATCTCGTCCATCTCCTTGAGCGACTCGTAGGGGACGTCGGCCTCGGCGAGCAGGACGTTCATGTGGCCGGGCATCCGGCCCGCGACAGGGTGGATCGCGTAGTCGACCTCGATGCCCCGCTTCTCGAGCTCGCTGGCGAGCTCCTTGACCGTGTGCTGCGCCTGCGCCACGGCCATCCCGTAGCCGGGCGCGACGACCACCTTGCGCGCGTAGGCCAGCTGGATGGCCACGTCGGAGGGGTCGGTGGAGCGGACGGGCTTCTCCTCACCGTCGCCGCCGGCCGTAGCCGTGACGCCGCCGAAGCCGCCCTTGAAGATGTTGGCGATCGAGCGGTTCATCGCCTCGGCCATCAGGTTGGTCAGGATCGAGCCGGAGGCGCCGACGATGATGCCGCCGACGATCAGCGCCACGTTCTGGAGCGCGATTCCTGCGGCCGCGGCCGATAGGCCGGTGAACGCGTTCAGAAGCGAGATCACGACCGGCATGTCCGCCCCGCCGATCGGCAGCACGAACATGTTCCCCAGCACCGCCGCGGAGACCAGGATCAGGATGAACAGACCCTGCGACTCGGTGCCCGCCGCGATCGCGACCGCGCAGGCGATCGTCACTCCCAGCAGGGCGAAGTTGATGTAGAGCTGGCCGGGGAGCTGGATCGGCCGGCCGGGGATGATCTCCTGGAGCTTGCCGAAGGCGATGTTCGAGCCCCAGAAGGAGACGGAGCCGATGATCGCGGCGAACAGGATCGGGATCAGCGTCCGCAGCTCGGGATTGCCGCCGTTCGCGAGGAAGTGCCGGTAGTCGGCCCACGCGATGAGCGCCACCGCCCCGCCGCCGACGCCGTTGAACAGCGCCACCATCTGCGGCATCGCGGTCATCTTCACGCTGCGAGCCGCCGGGATC
>JBJMLJ010000176.1:0-10544 GCA_045805365.1 Thermoleophilaceae bacterium | reverse complement strand
ATCCGGCTCGTGACCTACGTGAAGATCCCGCGCGACGCCCACCGCCGCAAGATCACCCGCCGGGCGGTGTTCGCCCGCGACCGCTGGACCTGCCAGTACTGCGGCCACGAGCGCGGAAATCTGACGGTCGACCATGTCATCCCGCGATCCAAGGGCGGCGACTCGAGCTGGGAGAACATCGTCACGTGCTGCGCGCCATGCAACCGGCGCAAGGGCGACCACCTACCGCGTCAGGTGGGCATGAAGCCCCGGCGCAAGCCCCGCGCGCCGAGCCCGACCATCTTCATCCACGTCGCCTCGCCGAGCATCCCGGCGGCGTGGCAGCAGTACCTGCTGGCGGCCTAGCGCCCTGTCCTGAAACGGCGAAGGGCGCCCCACCGGGACGCCCCTCACACGATTTGCTGGACCTGATCGGCTGCGCTTCCTCAGGCGCTCGCGCCCACTTGGGTGAGGCACTGCACCAGGGCCGGAGGGACCACTCCCGACCTGCGCTGCCGACGGTGTCACGGCTGGACTCCGCTGGACGGGGCCCAGCTCCGGTCTAGCGGCCGGACACCTCCAGGGTCCCAAAACGTCTGTCACTCAAGTTCGGACCACCTCCTTTCCCTGGTAGCCCCAAAGCTACCAAGGTGGGCGGCGCTACCGCTTCCGCCTGGCGCTGAACCGGACGTTGCCGCTCGAGCAGTCGGGCTCCCCGCCGATCCCGGTCTCGGAGAACGTGTACTCGATGCTGCCCTTGACCCTGGTGCCTCTCTTGTTGACGGTCCCGGTCACGGCGATGTTGATCCCGTCCGAGGTGGTCTTGTCGAGCTCGAAGCCATAGGAGCGGTGACCACGCGGGCCGATCAGCCTGACCTTCCCCGACTTGAAGCTGCCGCCCTTCTCCCCGTGCGTGCCGCTGTCGGGGCAGGTGTAGTCGACCTTCGAGAACTTGAACGGCTTGACGGCCGTCGGGCGACGCATGCCGTGGCGCTTCTTAACCACGACCTTCAGCGAGACGCGCGAGTTCGCGTCGCCCTTGACCCTGCCGCGGAGCCTGTTCGTGGCGGCGAGCGCGGTCGCCGCGCCGCACAGGAGCGTTACGACAGCAACGAGGAAGACGACCTTGAGCTTCATGCGAGCGACCCTACACCGGACATGTCGCGCTCCCGGGCCGACCCCCTACTCAGCCGCAGTGTCGTCGGGCCCGGCGCCGTCGCCGGAGGCCTCGGGCGGGTCTGGCGACTCGGCCGGCTCGGTCGACTCCACCAGCTCCGCATCCACCTGCGCCGCCGTGTCGGCGGCCTCCTCCATCACGAGGGCCACCGCGCTGACCATGTCGTCCTCGCGGAGGTTCATCAGGCGAACGCCCTGCGCCGGGCGGCCCTGTTTCGAGATGCCCTTGACGCCGGTGCGCTGGACCATTCCGGTTTGGGAGATGAAGACCAGCTCGTGGTGCTCGCGCACGATCAGGCCGCCGGCCAGGGCGCCCTTCTTCTCCGTCAGCCCGATCGTCTTGACGCCCATCGTGCCGCGGCCCTTGACCGGGTACTCCTCGATGTCGGTCCGCTTGCCGTAGCCGTTCTCGGTCACGACCAGCAGGTCCGTGTCGGGCTGGACCACGTCCATGTCGAGGACCCAGTTGTCCCCACGCGCGACGTTCATGCCCTTGACGCCGCTCGTGTCGCGGCCCATCGGCCGCACCTGGTCCTCGCTGAAGCGGGCGGCCTGGCCCGAGCGGGAGACCATGATGATGTCGTCGTCTCCGCTGGTCCGGCGGACGGCGACGAGCTCGTCGTCGTCGCGGACCTTGATGGCGATGATCCCGTCGGCCTTGATCGGCGTGTTGTAGGCCTGGAACTCGGTCTTCTTGATCATCCCCTTGCGGCTGGCGAAGACCAGGTACTTGCCCTCGCTGAAGTCACGCGTGGCCTGGACGGCCTGGACACGCTCCCCCTCGCGCAGCGGCAGCACGTTCACCAGCGCCCGGCCCTTCGCGGTGCGCGAGGCCTCGGGCAGCTCGTAGACCTTCTGGCGATAGACCTTGCCGCGGTTCGTGAAGAACAGCAGGTAGTCGTGCGTCGAGCAGACGAAGAGGTGCTCGATGTAGTCCTCGTCCTTCATGTCCATGCCGGTGACGCCGATCCCCCCGCGCTTCTGGTTGCGGTAGGTGGAGAGCGGCAGCGACTTGATGTAGCCCGACTTGGTGATCGCGATGACCATCTGCTGGTCCGCGATCAGGTCCTCGATGTCGATGTCGTCCTCGGAGTGGGTGATCTCGGTGCGCCGCTCGTCCGCGTAGCGCTCCTTGATCTCGAGCAGCTCCTCCTTGATCAGGCTTCTGACCCTCTCCTCGTCGCCGAGCAGCTCGCGCAGCTCCTTGATCCGCTCGACGATGTCGGCGTGCTCCTTCTTGATCTTGTCGGCCTCGAGCGCGGTCAGCCGCTGGAGGCGCAGGTCGAGGATCGCCTGGGCCTGGATGCGCGAGAGCTCGAACTTCTTGATCAGGCCGTCGCGAGCCGTGTCCGGGTCGCGCGAGCCCCTGATCAGCTCGATCACGGCGTCGATGTCGGCGATCGCGACGAGCAGCCCCTCGAGGATGTGCAGCCGCGCCTCGCGCTCGCGCAGCTCGTGCTTGGTCCGGCGGACCACCACGTCGCGCTGGTGGTCGACGTAGTTCTTGATGATCGGGACGAGGCCCAGCGTGCGCGGCACGCCGTCGACCAGGGCGACCATGTTCACGCCGAAGGTGGTCTGCAGCGGCGAGTGCTTGTAGAGCTTGTTGAGAACGACCTTCGGGATCGCGTCTCGCTTGAGCTCGATGACGACCCGGACGCCGCTCTTGTCCGACTCGTCGCGGAGATCCGAGATCTCCTTGAGCCTGCCGCCGTGGACGGCCTCGGCGATCTTCTTGATCAGCCCCGCGCCCTCGTTGCGCCCGTCGCCCTTGGCGACCTGGTAGGGCATCTCGGTGACGATGATCGCCTCCTTGCCCTGCCGCAGCGGCTCGATGTGGGCGCGTCCGCGGAGGACCACTCGGCCGCGGCCGGTCTCGTAGGCGTCCTTGATCCCCTGCCAGCCGACGATGATGCCGCCGGTGGGGAAGTCGGGGCCCTTGATGTGGCGCATGAGGCCGGCGACGTCGAGGTCCGGGTCGTCGATGTAGGCGACGGTCGCGTCGATCGCCTCGGCGAGGTTGTGCGGCGGGATGTTGGTCGCCATGCCGACCGCGATGCCGGCGGAGCCGTTGACCAGCAGGTTGGGGAACCGCGCCGGAAGGACGAGCGGCTCCTGGCGTGACTCGTCGTAGTTCGGCCGGAAATCGACGGTGTCCGCGTCGATGTCGCGGAGCATCTCGGTGGCGAGCCGGGCCAGCCGCGCCTCGGTGTACCGGTAGGCGGCCGGCGGGTCGTTGTCGATCGAGCCGAAGTTGCCCTGCGGCTCCACGAGCGGGTAGCGCATCGCGAAGTCCTGCGCCAGCCGGACGAGCGTGTCGTAGATCGCAGAGTCGCCGTGCGGGTGGTAGCGGCCCATCACGTCCGCGACCGCGACCGCGGACTTCCTGAACGGCCGGTTGGGCTGCAGTCCGTTCTCGTACATCGTGTAGAGCACGCGGCGGTGGACCGGCTTGAGGCCGTCGCGCACGTCCGGCAGCGCTCGGCCCACGATCACGCTCATGGCGTAGTCGAGGTAGGAGGAGCGCATCTCCTCCTCGAGCCCGCGCGGCTCGACGTTGCCGCCTGTGAGCTGCTCGATCGACATCAGACGTCCAGCTCCGCCTCACGGGCGTACGTCTCGATGAACTCGCGCCGCGGCTCCACCTTGTCCCCCATCAGCATCGAGAAGATCTGGTCCACGGCGCTCGCGTCGTCGATCGTCACCAGCTGGAGCGTGCGCCTCTCCGGGTCCATCGTGGTGTCGTAGAGCTGGTCCGAGTTCATCTCGCCGAGGCCCTTGAAGCGCTGGAGGGGCACGCCGTCGCGCGCCACCTCGAGCACCTTGCGGCGCAGCTCCTCGAAGGACAGCGCGGTGGCGTCCTTGCCGTTCAGGGCGACGTCGAACGGAGGCGTGCCGGCGAGCGACTCGAGGTCGCCGTGCACCCGGACGAAGCCCTTGTACTCGTCCGTGCCGAACATCTCCTTGCGCAGGCGGTACGTGCTTGCCGAGCCCGTCTTGCGCTCGACAACGCGCACGACCAGCTCCATCGGGTCCTCGTCGATCAGCTCGGTCTCGTAGGGCTCGCCCGCCGGGTCCTTGCCCTTGACGAGCTTCACGACTTCCTCCGGCTGGGTCAGGCCGGCGTCGAGGATCTGCGACTCCTCGAGGAAGGTGATCGTGTCGTGGCCCCACTCGGCCCGCAGCGCCGATGCCCAGCCCTCGTACTGCTTGAGCAGCCGCGCGTACTTCTGCCAGCGCGACGCGGTCATCTTGAATTGCTTGCCCTCGCGGTCGCTGACCATCATCTTCTCGAGCTTGTCGCGCAGGAGGACCTCCTCGAGCTCCGACTCCTTCTCGATGTAGACCTCGTGCTTGCCGTTCTTCATCTTGTAGAGCGGCGGCTTGGCGATGTAGACGTAGCCGGCGTCGATCAGCTCCGGCATCTCGCGGTAGAGGAAGGTGAGCACGAGGGTGCGGATGTGGGCGCCGTCCACGTCGGCGTCCGTCATGACGACGACCTTGTGGTAGCGGGCCCTCTCGAGATCGAACTCCTCCCGGATCCCGGTGCCGATCGCGGTGATCAGCGCCTGGATCTCCGTGTTCGACAGGACCTTGTCGATCCGGTTCTTCTCGACGTTGATGATCTTGCCGCGCAGGGGCAGGATCGCCTGCGTGTTGCGGTCCCGGCCCTGCTTGGCCGAGCCGCCCGCGGAGTCGCCCTCGACGATGAAGATCTCCGCGAGCGCGGGGTCGCGGACCGAACAGTCGGCGAGCTTCCCGGGGAGCGTGGAGTTCTCGAGCGCGGACTTGCGTCGCGTCAGGTCACGCGCCTTGCGGGCCGCCTCGCGAGCCCGGGCGGCGTCCACCGACTTGCGGATGATCCTGTTGGCCTCGCTCGGGTTCTCCTCGAGGAACTCGCTGAGGCCCTTGTTGACGGCCTTCTGGACAAAGCCCTCGACCGGCGGGTTGCCGAGCTTCGTCTTCGTCTGGCCCTCGAACTGGGGCTCCTTGATCTTTACGGAGATGATCGCCGTGAGCCCCTCGCGGACGTCCTCGCCGCCGAGCTTGGCGTCCTTCTCTTTGAGCTCGCCCTTCTGGAGCGCGTATGCGTTGATGGTCCGGGTCAGCGCCGAGCGGAAGCCGGAGAGGTGCGTGCCGCCCTCGTGCGTGTTGATGTTGTTGGCGAACGAGAGCAGCGACTCCTGGTAGCTGTTGTTCCACTGGAGGGCGACCTCGACTTCGCCGACCTCGGGGTCCGAGTCCTCGAGATAGACGACCTTCTTGTGCAGCGGCTCGCGCGTGCCCTGCGAGTGCAGGTAGTTGACGAAGTCGACGATCCCGCCGTCGTACTTGAAGCTCGTCTCGAAGCCCTCGCCGCGCTGGTCCTTGAAGTCGATCCTGAGGCCCTTCGTCAGGAAGGCCATCTCGCGGAAGCGCTGCTCGAGGATGCCGCGGTCGTACTCGATCGTCTCGAAGATCTCGAGGTCCGGCATGAACGTGATCTGTGTGCCGCCGCGATCGGTCTTAGCGCCCTTCTTCAGGTCGCCCTTGGGCTGACCGCGCTCGTAGGACTGCGTCCACTCGTGGCCGTCGCGCCAGATCGTCAGGTCGAGCTGCTCCGAGAGCGCGTTGACCACCGAGACGCCGACGCCGTGCAGGCCGCCGGAGACCTTGTAGCCGCCGCCGTCGCCGAACTTGCCGCCCGCGTGGAGCACGGTCAGGACCACCTCGGCCGCGGGCCGCTTCTCCTTGGCCATAACGTCGACGGGGATGCCGCGGCCGTTGTCGGTCACGCTGACCGAGTTGTCGGGATGGATGACGATGTCGACGTGGTCGGCCTCGCCGGCCAGCGCCTCGTCAACCGAGTTGTCCATCACCTCGTAGATGAGGTGATGGAGGCCCCGGGTCCCGGTGGAGCCGATGTACATGCCGGGCCGCTTGCGGACCGCCTCCAGGCCCTCCAGGACCGTGATGTCCTCGGCGCCGTAGCTGGAGCCGCGACCCTTGCGCGGCGTCTTCTGGTCGCCCTCGTCGGGCTTCTGATCCTTCGCTTGCTTCTTCGCCAAGCCGTCCCTTCCGGCCGGTGGATTACATGGAAAAGCCCCGGCGCCGCGGTCGCCTTCCGCGCGGCTCGGGGACCTGCACCAATACTAGCAGGCTACCCCCCTTGCCGGACGCCTCCCGGCGCTACAAATAGCCTGCAAATAGCAACAAAACGGGCTCCGGGACGGAACGTTTGTTTCCCTCTGTTACGGAAGCGTCGCCGAGCGCGTTCGAAAGCGCAGTCCGGCGACCCTTCCGGACCCGCTCAGGGCGCTGTTGAGGGCGGCCTCGAGGTCCCCGCCGAGGAGCTCCAGCTCCTGCGTCCAGACGGCCGAGCGGCAGGCGATCGTGACCACTCCGTCGCGCTCGGCCACCGGCTCGGACTCCTCCGCCACGACGGGGCCTGCGACCTGCGGCCAGGTGGCCTGCACCTCCGCCAGCAGCCCAGGCGGCGTTGCCCCGCCGGCGGCCCGCTCCAGCGCCAGGCGGAGGGGTCGCGGGGCCCTCCGCCTCACGACGGCACCAGTCCTCCGTCGGCCACCTCGACGAGCGCGTCTTCGCCATCCCCCGCGCCGGGGACGTGCTCCGGGTCGGTGGTCGTCACCAGCGCCTGGCCGCGCTCGCGGAGCAGGCCCGCGAGCAGCTGACGGCGGGGCCGGTCGAGCTCGGACATGACGTCGTCGAGGAGCATCAGCGGCTCCCGGCCACGGAGGCCGCGGAGAAGGTCCCGCTCGGCGAACAGCAGCGCGAGCAGGGCCGTCCGCTGCTGTCCCTGCGACCCGTAGGCGCGCAGGGGAATGTCCTCGAGGAGCAGCTGCACGTCGTCGCGGTGGGGGCCGTGCGCCGTGAAGCCGCGCGACAGGTCCGCCTCGCGCCGCTCGGCCAGCTCGGCGGCGAGACCCGCCGCGTCGGAGGAATCGGACCTCGGCCGGTAACGGATCTCGGCGGGCCCGGGCAGGCCCAGCGCCTCGGCGTGGCCGGCGAATGGGTCGCGCAGGCCGCCCACGGCCTGTGAGCGATCCGCCATCAGGGCGACCCCGAGGCGGGCGAGCTCGGAGTCCCAGGGGTCGAGCCCGGACCGGCCCGCCAGCCCGGCCTTGATCCGGCCGAGCAGGGCGTTTCGCTGCGCCAGCGCGCGCGAGTAGGCCGAGCGGGTCTCGGCCCGGCCCGGCCAGAGGGCGGCGACGAGCCGGTCGAGATGGGCCCGGCGGCCGGCCGGGGCGCCCTTCACGAGCTCGAGTCGCTCGGGTAGGAAGACGGCCACCAGCGGGCGCTCCTCGGCAATGGCGAGCGAGTCCACCGAGCGCCCGTCGACGCGGATCCGCTTCGGCTCCCCGGGCGTGAACCCCACCTCGACGCGATGGCCGCCGTCGGCCCCGGAGGTGTCCAGGGTCACCCTCGCGACGTCCGCGCCGCGGCGGACGAGCTCGCGCTCGTTGGTGGTTCGCGGCGAGCGAGCGGTGCAGCCGAAGTAGATCGCCTCGAGCAGGTTCGTCTTGCCGGCCCCGTTCGGCCCGGTCACGACGGTGAGCGACTGGGACAATGGGATCTCCGCGCGCGCGTAGTTGCGGAAGTCGCGCAGCTCGGCGCGGTCGACCCGCACGGCTGGGCAGCTACACGTTCAGCCGGATCGGCATCACGAGGTAGACGAAGCCGCCGTCGTCCCCCGACTGGATCAGCCCCGGGCGCAGCGGGCTGATCAGCTTCAGGACCAGCTCGTCGGTCTCGGCGCTCTCGAGGCCGTCCCGGAAGAACTCCGGGTTGAAGCCGATCTCGAGCGTCTCGCCGTTGAACGGCACGGGGAGCGACTCGCTCGCCTCGCCCACGTCCGGCGTCTGCGCCGAGACGTCGAGCGTCCCCTCCGAGAAGCGCAGCCGCAGCGGCGCGTTCTTCTGCGCCAGCAGGCTGATGCGGCGCACCACGTCGAGCAGCTCGCCGCGGTCCACCTTCAGCTCGTGCTCGTACGACTCGGGCAGGAGCTGCTGATAGTTCGGGAATCGACCTTCGACGAGCCGCGACGACAGCACGACGTCGTCCACGGTGAAGACGACCTGGTTCTCCAGGGCGCTCACGCCGATCGAGTCGGCGCCGCTTGCCTGGGCGATGCGGCCGAGCTCCTGCAGCGTCCGTGCCGGCACGTTCGCTTCGAGCGACCCCGACAGGGCCTCCTCGAGCGCCGTCTCCTTCACGCTCAGCCGGTAGGAGTCGGTGGCGACCATCCGCAGCTGCTGCTCGCTGGCAGAGACCAGCACGCCCGTGAGGTGAGGCCGCGTCTCGTCCCGCGAGGCGGACCGGGCCACGCGGGCGATCGTGTCGACGAAGGCGCCAGCGGGGACGGTCAGCGCACCTTCCGCCAGCGGCTCGGGGAGCTTGGGGAAGTCCTCCGAGGGCAGCGTCCGAAGGTGGAAGCGGGCACTGCCCGAGACGACCTCCACGTCCTGCTGCGAGCTGCGGTACTCGAGCGTGAGCTCGTCCTGCGGAAGGGACCGCACGACGTCGAGGAGGAGCCGGCCGGGAAGGACGACGGTGCCGTCCTCGGCCTCTGCGGTCGCCACGCCGACCCGGATCCCCATCTCCATATCGGTCGCCTGGAGCTCCAGCTCGCCAGCCTCGATTCGAAGGAGGACGCCGGAGAGGGTTTGGATGGCGCTGCGGGTGGACGCAGCCCGTACGGCGATCCCAAGTCGGGACAGAAACGTTTCACGGGAAACGGTCAGCTTCATAGAACGGCTACCTGAAGTAGTGGTGGTAGGGGCTGTCGAGACTGTGGACATGGCTCTCCGCTGCGGGTTGGATGTGGCCTGGGCTGTTCAGGAGGCTGTTGATTCTGTCAGGCGTAGCGGCCGTCATCGGAGCTGTCCAAGCCGGCGCCTGAGGTTGTCGACGGTGTTGCGAACAGAGGGATCGTCCTGGAGCGAAGCGCTCACGGAGTTCACCGCATGAAGGACGGTCGTGTGGTTGCGGCCGCCGATGCCGCGGCCGATCTCGGGAAGGCTGTGGTCGGTCAGCTCGCGGGCGAGGTACATCGCCACCTGGCGGGCGTGCGCGAGCGGCGGGCGGCGGCTCCGGGCGAGCAGCTCGTCCCGTTCGATCTCGAACTCGCGGGCGGTGGCGTCGACGATCTCCGGCAGCCCGCAGGTCGGCGGTGGGCTGCCTCCGAGTCGGCCAAGCACCCGACGCACGAGAGCGGCGGTGGGCGGCTCGTCGCGGAGGGACGCGTAGGCGACGACGCGGATGAGGGCCCCCTCGAGGGCGCGGACGCTGCTGGTCACATAGCGCGCGATCTCGGCCAGCACGTCCTGTTCCACCTCAACGCGATCGAGGCGGGCGCGCTTGGCGAGGATGGCCAGCCGCACATCGAACGCGGGCGGCTCGAGCTCGACCACCAGTCCGGAGCGGAAGCGCTCCTCGAGCCGCTGCTCGAGCTCCCGCAGCTCCTCGGGGGCGCGGTCGGAGGTCATGACGAGCTGCCGGCCCGAGCCGAGCAGCGAGTTGAACATGTGGAAGAACTCCTCGCGGGTCTGCTCCTTGTTGGCGAGGAACTGGACGTCGTCGATCAGGACCACGTCGGCGCCGCGGAAGGACTCACGGAAGGCGGAGGTGCGCCGACCCCGTATGGCCTCGACGAACTCGCCGGTGAACTCCTCGACGGTCGCATAGCGAACCGTCAGGCCCATTCCGTAGCGGGTCACGTAGTTGCCGATGGCGTGGAGCAGATGCGTCTTGCCGAGCCCCGGCGGGCCGTGCAGGAAGAGCGGGTTGTAGGCCTGGCCGGGCAGCTCGGCCGCGGCGAGCGAGGACGCGTGGGCGAGGCGATTCCCGTTGCCGATCACGAACTGCTCGAAGGTGTACTTGGGGTTGAGGGTCGTCAGACGCTGTGCGCTGTGCGCCAGGGGTGGCGGGTCGGTCGGCGGCCGCCAATCCGGGCCCACGACCTGTACGACGGCTCGATCGCCGAGCTGCGCGACCGCCGCTTTCCGCAGCAGTGGCAGGTAGCGCTCGGCTACGCAGCCGCGGATGTGCTCGGGTGCGCGGACGTACAGGGTGCTGCCGACGAGGCCGCCGGCCTCGAGCGGGTCGAGCCAGATGTGGAACTTGAGGTCAGGGGTCTCGCGCCGAAGCTCATCCCTGATTGCGCTCCAGATTGGCTCGACCTTTTCGGGCATGGGCAATCCGCGCCCCTCCTCAAGGGACTTTCGCTCGCGGCTTCGATAGGTGGAGGGACGTGGCGGGCCTGGGCCCCGCGGCCCCTCGGTGGATCGAGTGTACACGTGTGATTCGGGCGTAAAAGAGGGCCACCGGAGGCCACCGGAAACGAACTCGCAAATCGCGTGAAAAGCGCCCTCTGGGCCCCTCCCTATACT
>JBJMLJ010000175.1:0-4828 GCA_045805365.1 Thermoleophilaceae bacterium | reverse complement strand
CGAGCTGGGACGAGGCCCTCGACCTGGTGGCCGAGCGGCTCCACGGCCTGGGCGAGTCGATCCTCCCCTACAGCTACGCGGGCACGCAGGGGCTGATCCAGGGCAACTCGCTGAGCGCCCGCGTGATGAACGCCCTGGGCGCGAGCAACCTGGAGCGGACGATCTGCGCCACCGCCGGCCTGGCCGGAACGGGCATGGCCCACGGTCTCTCGCCGGAGGTGGACCCGGAGGAGTGGCCGAACGCGCGCTACCTCCTGGTCTGGGGCTGGAACCCGATGTCCACCGCGCCGCACCTCTGGCGCAAGCTGCTCGACGCCCGCAAGGCGGGCGCCAAGCTCGTGGTCGTGGACCCGTTCCGGAGCCGCAGCGCGCGGGTGGCCGACGAGCACCTGCGCCCGCTGCCGGGCACCGACGCCGCGCTCGGCCTGGGGATGATGCGGGCCGTCATCGACGCGGGGCTCCAGGACGAGGACTGGTGCCGCGCCCACGCCGACGGCTACGACGAGCTCATCGAGGCGCTGGACGACTGGCCGGTCGAACGGGCGGCCGAGGTCAGCGGGGTCGACGGCGAGGCGATCGCCCGCATCGGCCGCGAGTTCGCCGAGACCCAGCCGGCGCTGCTCCGGCTCGGCGTGGGAGCACAGCGCCACATGGGCGCGCCGACCGCCTACCGAACTCTCGCCGCGCTGCCGGCGCTCGTGGGCGCCTGGCGCCACCGCGGCGGCGGCTGCTCGTACATCCCGACCGCGACGGCGGCCGCGGTCAGCGCGGCACCGCTGCAGCGGGTCGACCTGCGGCCGCAGGACGTGCGCACGATCAACATGTCGCAGGTCGGCGACGCGCTCACCGACCTCGAGCCTCCGGTGAAGGCGCTCGTCGTCTGGAACTCCAATCCGGCCGCCATCGCGCCCGAGCAGGGCAAGGTCCTCGCCGGCCTGCGGCGGGACGACCTGTTCACCGTGGTCCTCGAGCAGTTCATGACCGACACGGCCGCCCACGCGGACGTGGTGCTCCCCGCCACCACCCAGCTCGAGCACCTCGACGTCGTGTTTTCCTGGGGCCACCAGTACCTGACCTGGAACGAGCCGGCCATCGAGCCGATTCCCGAGGCCAAGCCGAACACCGAGATCTTCCGCCTGCTGGCGGAGCGCCTCGGCCTAGACGATCCCTGCTTCAAGGACTCGGACGAGGAGCTCGTCGACCAGCTGCTCGCCGGCGCGCGCGACGGCGTCTCGCTCGACGGGCTGCGCGAGCGAGGGTGGGTCAAGCTCGACCTCGGCCAGGGGCCGACACCCCATGCCGAAGGCAGCTTCGGCACCGCCACCGGAAAGATGCACCTGAGCGCCGAGTACGAGCCGCCGCTGGAGGTGGCCGACAAGGATCTCGCGGCCCGCTTCCCGCTGGCGCTGATCACGCCGAAGACCCACCTCTTCCTCAACTCCACCTTCGCCAACCAGGAACGCCAGCATTCGGCGCAGCCGAGCCCGGCGGTGGTGGTGCACCCGGACGATGCGGGGACGCGCGGAATCGCCGACGGCGCCAGCGTGCGCGTCTTCAACGAGCGCGGCGACTTCACCTGCATGGCGCACGTCTCCGACGACGCCACGCCGGGCGTGCTCGTCGCCCCCATGGGCTGGTGGAACGCCGACTGGCCGGGCGGCCGCGCCGCCCAGGCGACCACCGGGCAGGCGCTCACCAAGTCCGGCAACGCGCCGATCTTCAACGACAACCGGGTCCAGCTCGAGTCCGCCTGATCCCGCGGCTAGGCTGAGGGATTCGCGTGTTCGCGCCTCCCGTCAACAGGCTGATCGGCGAGCTGGCCAAGCTGCCCGGAATCGGGCAGCGCACGGCCCAGCGGCTCGCCTTCTACCTGCTCAGCGTCAGCGACGAGGAGGCGCTCCCGCTCGCCGACGCCATCCGCGAGGTCAAGGAGAAGGTCGGCCAGTGCGAGGTCTGCTTCAACCTCGCCGTCGAGCCCACCTGCCGGATCTGCCAGGACGAGCGCCGCGAGGGCTCGCTGATCTGCGTGGTCGAGCAGCCCGGCGACGTGATCCCGATCGAGCGCACCAACGAGTTCCGGGGCCGCTACCACGTGCTCGGCGGGGCCCTGTCGCCGATCGACGGGGTCGATCCCGAGGACCTGCACATCACGGAGCTGCTCGAGCGCGTATCGGGCAACGGAGTGAGTGAGGTCGTGATCGCCACCAACGCGACCACGACCGGCGAGGCCACTGCGCTCTACCTGGCCGACGCCATGCGCGAGCGCTCCCCGGACGTCGCAGTCACCCGCCTGGCGAGCGGCCTGCCGGTGGGCTCGGACCTCGAGTACGCCGACGAGGTGACGCTGGGCAACGCGCTACGCGGCCGGCACGCGCTGTAGCACTTCCGTGGCCGGCTCCGGTCGCCCGATCCAGTAGCCCTGAAGGTAGTCGACACCCTGGCTCTCGAGGAACGCCGCGGTCCGCGGCTCCTCGACGAACTCGGCGATCGTCTCCTTGCCGAGGCCGCGCGCGATGCCCACCACGGCCTCGATGACCAGCTGATCCGTCCGGCTGTCGAGGCAGCCGCGCACGAACTCCCCGTCGATCTTCAGGAAGTCGAAGGGGAGGTGCTTCAGGTAGTAGAAGGACCCGAACCCGGCGCCGAAATCGTCGAGCGCGAAGTGGCAGCCGAGATCGGCGAGACGGTTGGCGAACGTGCGGGCGCGGTGAAAGTTGGCGACGGCCGCCGTCTCCGTGACTTCCAGGACGAGCCGCGAGGGATCGACGCCGTGCTCCTCAACCCCGCGCTCGATGAGCTCCATGAGCACCGGGTCCCCGACCGACCTCCCGGACAGGTTCACTTCGAGTGTCACCCGAGGTGCGCCGGCCGGCTGCTCGGCGAGCGTCTGAAGGGCCTTGGTCACGACCCAGCGGTCGATCTCCTGGATGAGGTCCAGCCTCTCGGCGATATGCAGGAACTGCCCCGGCAGGACGACCTCGTCCGGCTGGTCGTCCAGCCGCAGGAGCAGCTCATAGCGCGTCGTGTCGCCGTTGTCGACGCCCATGATCGGCTGGGCGTAGAGCACGAAGCGGTCGTCGCTCAGCGCGCCGCGGATCCTCTTGCCCCATGTCAGCCTGCGCCTCGGCCCGCGAGCGTCCACGCCGTCGGCCGCGAAGGCCAGGCCATCGCGGCCCGCCTCCTTTGCGTCGTACATCGCCAGGTCGGCCCTCACGAGCACGTCGTCGCCGGCGGCCCCGCCCTCGTCCTCGAAGAGCGCTACTCCGACGCTGGCCGTCACCGTGCGCCGGTCGCCTCCGTCTACCAGCACCGAGTGCTTTCGCACCGCTGCCAGCAGGTCCTCCGCGACCTTCTGCGCCTCACGGGCGCCCGCCTTCGGCAGCAGCAGAGCGAACTCGTCCCCCCCGAGGCGCGCCAGGATGTCGCTCGCGCGAAGCCGTTCGCGCAGGACTGTGGCGACGCTCGAGATCAGCTCGTCGCCGGCCCGGTGTCCCAGCGCGTCGTTGACGTGCTTGAAGTGATCGATGTCCAGCACCAGCAAGGCGCCCTCGCGGCCGTAGCGCCGAACCTGGGAGGCGTGGCGCTCGAGCTCCTCCTCGAGCCGCCGGCGGTTGAGGAGGCCGGTGAGGGGGTCGTGGTCGGCCATGTGCTGGAGCCGCTCCTCGGACCCCCTGCGCTCGACCGAATGACGCATCGCCCTGGCTATCGCGTCGCCGCTGGCCTTCCCCTTGACCAGGTAGTCCTGAGCCCCCGCCTTGAGGGCCGCGATCCCGGTTGTCACATCGGAGTCGCCAGTCAGCACGACGACGGCGACGGCGGGCGATACCTCGCGCAGCTTCGCCAGCCCGTCGAGCCCGCTCGCGTCGGGAAGCCCGAGGTCGTACAGAACGCAGTCCACGCCGTCGAGCGCAAGTCGCTCGCATGCGGTCGCCAGCCGGTCGGTTCGCTCGAACGTGAACTCGCCGGGAACTTCCTGATCGATAAGCGCCTCGACCAGCGCGGCGTCCGCCGGGTTGTCCTCGACGAGGAGAACGTGGAGCGGGGTGGGGGCCTCGGTGCTAGCCATCGGGCAATGTGACGACGCTCAGCCAGAAGTCCTCGATCGACCTGACGACCGAGACGAACTGGTCTATGTCCACGGGCTTGGTGATGTAGGCGTTGACGTGCCGGTCGTAGGCGGCGACGATGTCGCGCTCCTCGGCCGACGTCGTCAACACCACGACCGGGATTCGCCGGAGCTCCCGGTCTTCCTTGAGCTCGCGCAGCACCTCGCGGCCGTCCTTGCGGGGAAGATTGAGGTCAAGCAGGATCAAATCGGGCCGCGGGTCGTCGCGGTGGCCGCCCTCCTTGCGGACGCGACGCAACGCCTCCTCGCCGTCGCGCGCCACCGCGAGGCTGTTGATTACCTTCGCCTCCTTGAGCACCTCCTGCGTGAGGACGATGTCGGACTCGCTGTCCTCGACCAGCAGGATCTCGATCGGGGTGACGCGCTCGGGGGTCATTCCGGGATCCCCGGCTCATCCGGGATCGTGAATTGGAAGAGGGCCCCGCCGCCGGGGCGCGCCTCGCACCAGATGCGACCTCCATGGCGCTCGACGATGCGCTTGCAGATCGCGAGCCCGATGCCGCTGCCGCCGTACTCCTCGCGGCGGTGCAGCCGCTGGAACATGCGAAAGACGCGCTCCTGGTGGTCGCTGTCGATTCCGATTCCGTTGTCGGCGACGGCAAAGCTCCAGCCGTCCGCCCGGTGCGCGGCCGAGATCTCGACGCGCGGTGGGCTGCCATCCGTGAACTTCAACGCGTTCGAGATCAGGTTCTGGAAGAGCTG
>JBJMLJ010000174.1:0-2419 GCA_045805365.1 Thermoleophilaceae bacterium | reverse complement strand
CTCGAGCCGCTTCAGCGGGTCGCGCAGCTCGAACTCGCGGAAGAACTCGCGCAGCCGCGAGCGGTCGGGCTCCTGGGCCACGACCTCGTCGAGGTCGACCTCCACCTCCGGGATCTCCCGCTGCGCGGTCGCGAGCTCCTTAGAGATCCGCGCGTCGTCCGCGTGGTTGGTCAGGTTCTCCTTGCGCTTGGCCCCGGAGATCTTGTCGATGCTGCTCAGGACCGATTCCAGGTCGCCGAACTCGTTGAGCAGCTGCGAGGCGGTCTTCTCCCCGATGCCCGGAACGCCGGGGATGTTGTCCGAGGTGTCGCCCTTCAGGCCGGTGAAGTCGGGGATCAGCTCCGGCGGGATGCCGTAGCGGTCGATCACGGCCTGGCGGTCGTAGACCTTGGTGTCCGTGATGCCGCGGCTCGTGGCCATCACCTTGATGTGGCCGTCGTCGATGAGCTGGAACAGGTCGCGGTCGCCGGTCACGACGGTGACGTCGATGTCCTCGGCCTTCGCCTTCTCGGCGATCGTGGCGATCACGTCGTCGGCCTCGTAGCCATCCACGCGCAGGTTTCCGTAGCCGAAGGCGTCGACCAGCGGCTGCATGTGCGGCCACTGCTCTGACAGCAGGTCCGGTCGCTCGCGGCGCCCGGCCTTGTACTCGTCGTAGACCTCCAGGCGGCCTGACATGCCCGCATCCCAGACCACGAGCGTCGGCTTCACGCCGTAGTCGGTCACGATCTTCACCAGCATCGAGGCGAAGCCGAAGATGGCGTTGGTCGGCTGCCCCTTCGAGGTCGAGATCGTCTCGGGCAGGGCGAAGAAGGCTCGATAGACGAGGCTGTTCCCGTCGATCAGGAACAGCTCTCGCTTGTCATCCGGCGGCACGCCTCGATCTTACGAGGGCGTGGCGAGAGTCACCGGCTCGCGTAGCCTTAGGCGGGCATGGCCACACCGTCCGCCCAGTTCTCGCTGACCATGCGGGTCGAGGTTCCGCATCGCGGCGGGACGCTAGGCAAGGTCACCGCCGCGATCAACCGGGTGGGCGGGGCGATAGTCGCCGTCGACACGGTCGACGCGAGCGGGGACACGACGCTGCGCGAGATCACCGTCGAGTGCACGAGCACGGAGCACCGCGGTCAGGTGATCTCGACCGTGCAGGCCGTGCGCGGCGCCAAGGTCGTCGAGATCACCGACCGCACCTTCGAGGTGCACCGGCGCGGCAAGATCCACACCGGCCTCAACCTGCCGCTGAAGACGCGCGACGACCTCTCGATGGCATACACGCCGGGAGTGGCACGGGTGTGCGAGTCGATCGCGGCCAACCGCCAGAAGGCCTTCAAGTACACGATCAAGGCGAACACGGTCGCCGTCGTCTCCGACGGCACGGCCGTGCTCGGCCTGGGCGACATCGGCCCGGAGGCGGCGATGCCCGTGATGGAGGGCAAGGCGATGCTGTTCAAGGAGTTCGCGGACGTCGACGCCTTCCCCATCTGCCTCGACACGAAGGACCCGGACGAGATCATCCAGACGGTCAAGCTGATCGCGCCGACCTTCGGCGGGATCAACCTCGAGGACATCTCCTCGCCGCGCTGCTTCGAGATCGAGCAGCAGCTGGTCGAGGAGCTCGACATCCCGGTCTTCCACGACGACCAGCACGGGACGGCGATCGTCACGCTCGCCGCGCTGATCAACGCCTGCCGGCTGACCGACCGGAAGCTGGAGGACCTGTCCGTGTGCATGGTCGGCGCCGGCGCCGCGGGGGTCGCCGTGGCCAAGATCCTGCTCGGCTCCGGCGTGTCCGAGATCGTGGCCTGCGACCGCTACGGGGCAATCCACTCCGGCCGGGACGACTACGAGGCCGGCTCGATGAACGCGCCCAAGGTCTGGCTCGCCGAGAACACCAACCCGGCGCAGCGGAGCGGGTCGATCGTCGAGGCGCTCGAGGGCACCGACCTCTTCATCGGCCTCTCCGGGCCGGGGATCATCGCGGCGCGCGACCTCGAGCGGATGAACCCGGACCCGTTCGTCTTCGCCATGGCGAACCCGAACCCCGAGGTGAAGCCCGAGGACGCCGCGCCCTACGTGCGGGTCATGGCCACCGGCCGCTCCGACTACCCCAACCAGATCAACAACGTGCTCGCCTTCCCCGGCGTCTTCCGCGGCGCCCTCGACGTCCGCGCGCCCAAGATCACCGAGGAGATGAAGCTGGCGGCCGCCAAGGGAATCGCTGCCGTGGTCGAGGACGACGAGCTCGACGAGGACTACATCATCCCCAGCGTCTTCAACCGTGACGTGAGCCAGGCCGTCGCCAGCGCGGTGGCCGACGAGGCCGAGCGCAGCGGCGCCTCGCGCGCGACCACCCAGCCGGTGGCCGCCATCAGCGCCCGCCCGTGAGGGTCGCGGTCACCGGCGCCACCGGGACGATCGG
>JBJMLJ010000173.1:0-1569 GCA_045805365.1 Thermoleophilaceae bacterium | reverse complement strand
CCCACCGACGCGCTCATCGGCCGACCGAAGGTGCTCAGCGCGTGGGCGGCGACGCCGCCGAAGAGCGCTCGCCCCTGGGGCGTCTTCCACGCGCGCGCGAGGAGGGCGGCAGGCAGCGAGGCCGCGAGCCCGAAGCGCACCAGCCGAACCGGGTGGCTCGGCGGGTGCAGGAACGGGCGCATGATGTCGGCCAGCAGGACGTCGAAGGACTTCGAGGGGTCGCCGAAGACGCGCCGCCAGGCCGCCCCGTCCCGGCCGAGGGCGGCGGCCGTGTCGTCGACCGACTGGAGCATCGTTCCGGCGCTGCCGTCGTCGAGCGGGTGCGCGCAGTCGACCTCCGGCCAGCGCCACTCGAGGCCATGCCGCTCGAGGCCGAGCGAGCGCAGGAACGGCGAGCCGACCGCCATCGGGTGAACCGCCGAGCAGAGGTCGTGCACGAGCCCGGGGACGGTGAGCTCGCCGCTGCGGGCGCCGCCGCCGATGTCGTCCTCGGCCTCGAGGACGGTGACCTCCAGGCCCTCGCGGGCGAGCGCCACCGCGGCCGCCAGCCCGTTGGGGCCGGAGCCCACCACGCTGACGGAACTCATGCTGCGGTGCTCGGCCGGCCGGCGCCCGGCCTCCGCTCCTCGCTCACGTCGCCGCGGCCTGACGGACGACCTCCACCGGAAAGTCGAACGACTCCTCGAGCCACGGCCCGCGCTTGACCATCTCCGCCACGTCCACCCAGCCCTCCTCGAGCAGGCCGGTCGCCGCGTCGTAGATCCAGTAGTGCTGGCGCTGGACGTGGGCCGGCTGGCCCTCGAGCACGACCACGCGAAGCTCGCCCTCCTCGTAGCGGCACTTCTCCTGCACCACGTCGAGGAGCTGCTTGTTGTGGAAATGCCCGTCGCCGAAGTTCCAGCCGTTGACGACGCCGGACACGACCTCGCCGTCGCGGATGCGGTACTCGTCGATGTCCTCCACCGCGCGGGCCGCGAGCGCGTAGAGGGCCCTTCCGTGGCTGTGCAGGGCGCGGAAGGCGAGAACCTTCTCCATGAAGAAGTCCGCCATCTCGCGACCGTAGACCTTCCCGAGCTGCTCGACGGTGATCTTGGCGGGCTTGTAGATGTGCTCGTCGAGCTTCTCCTCGGCGCCCGACTGCTTGTTGAAGAGCCAGGTGCTCGTGGCCCAGTTGCCGGCGTAGTAGCGCATGCCCGGCAGGAAGGAGATCCGCTCGGGGAACAGGTTGCCGAACACCGGGATCACGACGCCGACCACGATCAGGATCGCTATCAGCAGCGGGTTGTCGAGGCTCGAGAGCGGGACGTCCCCGTAGTGCCCGAACAGGAAGAGCAGCCCCCAGATCATGAACAGGTTCCACTCCTGCGGGACGCCGAGCGCGAACGTCGAGGTGATGTGGGCGTGGAAGAGGATCATCGCGATCACCGCGAGCGTCCCGACCGGGCCGCCCTTGGAGAGGATGAGGACGAGCGGAACGCCGAGCTCGACGGCCGTGCCGAGATGGGCTCCCAAGGCCGCCGCGCGGCCCGGCCGGAGGTCCTCCGGATAGTTCTCGTAGAGCTGGGCCTT
>JBJMLJ010000172.1:0-1811 GCA_045805365.1 Thermoleophilaceae bacterium | reverse complement strand
CCGCTCCACGAGCAGGCCGTGCTCCAGCGACCGAGGCAGGACGGTTCGGGCCGCATGGCCCGGGCTGCGGCCGACGGCGTCCGCCCGTGCTGCCGCGCGTGCCGCGTGCGCCACCAGCCAGGCCGCGTGGCCGAGCAGAGCTAGCTGGCAGGCGGCGAGCGCCACCAAGAGAACGGCGGGGATGGCCGCCACGAGCTCCAGAGAGGCCTGACCGCGCTGATTGCCGAGCATGGCCGGCACCCTGGCGCGCGCGGGCGCACGGGACAACGCGCGGGGGTTACGAGATAGCTATCGGAGGGTGAAAGGCAGGCGAACGGGAGCTACTGGTAGCGCCGGTAGCGCGTCCAGACCCAGAAGACGCCATAGGAGCACAGAGCGAGCAGCGCAAGCCACACCACCACGCCCGTGCCTCCCCGGTCGAACAGCCGGTTGGTCGCCGTGAACGTCAGGAAGGCGAGGCCGATGCTCGAGTAGAGAATGAGCCGCTGGCTCTGCGCCAGGGAGTCGAGCTCGAACCGGTGCTCGCGGTAGAGACGGTAGGCGAGCAGGGCGATCGCCGCGAAGAAAGCGATGGTGAGGATCGACAGGGCGACCCGCAGGGCGCCGCCGCCACCTGGCAGCACTACCAAGGCCAACGCAGCGAGCGCAACGAGCCCGAACTTCGCCGCAGTCTTCACAAGGGTGAGCGTAGCGCCGCCCTCCTCCGCTACGGTGCGGCGAATGACGAAAAGACGAGGTCTCATCGCGCCGGCGATCATCGTCGGCGTTCTTCTGATCGCCGTGGCAGTGGTCTACTGGGTCGACACCGCCGGGTCGCTGCCCTCGTTCTTCCCGGGTCACGAGGCGGGGTCGGCGCATCACCACATCAAGCACGGAATCGCCGCGTTCGTCGTCGGGCTGGGCTGCCTGGTGTTCGCCTGGTTCCAGACGGGGCCGACGAGACAGCCGGCCTAGAGGGCCAGGACGAGGAACGACACGGCTCCCGCGAAGAAGCAGTAGACGGCGAACGGCATCAGCGTGTTCGTCTCGAAGAAGCGCATCAGGAAGCGCACCGAGAAGTAGGCGGTCACGGCGGCGCAGAGCGCTCCCACGAGCGTCTGGCCCCGCACGCCGCTGCCGTCGCTGCCGAACAGATCGGGCAGCTTGAGCGCCGCCGCCGCGCCGATGATCGGCGTCGCGAGCAGGAAGGCGTAGCGAGCGGCGTCCTCGTTCGAGAGCCCGACGAGCAGCCCGCCGCCCATCGTCGCGCCGGAGCGGGAGAAGCCGGGGATCAGCGCCAGCGACTGGGCCGTGCCGACCCCGACCGCCTCGCGCCAGCCGATGCGGTTGGCGATTCGGACGTCGGCATCCCCGGCCGAGGGGTCGGGGCCCGGCGCACGCCGGCGGAGCCGCTCCGCTCCGTAGAGGACGAAGCCGTTGAGGAACAGGAACACCGACGCCGACTCCGGCGAGGCGAACAGATGCCGCAGCGGCTTCTCCAGGGTCAGCCCGAGGATCCCGGCCGGGATCGTCCCCACGACGAGCAGCCAGCCGAGCTTGGCGTCGGCGTCGCCCGGCGCGATCTCCCTGTCGCGAAGCGAGCGCCACAGGCCCTTGACGATGCGCACCCAGTCCCGCCAGAAGAAGCCGAGGAGGACCAGCGCCGTCGCGAAGTGGGTGCCCACCAGGAAGGTGAGGAAGAAGGGGTCGTTCTGGTGGATGTCCCAGCCGAGGAGCCCCGGGAGGATTACCGAGTGGCCCAGGCTCGAGACCGGGAACAGCTCCGCGAAGCCCTGGAGCAGGCCCAGGATCACCGCCTGGGCATAGCTGAT
>JBJMLJ010000171.1:0-3648 GCA_045805365.1 Thermoleophilaceae bacterium | reverse complement strand
CCGTGGAGCGTCGCGGCGCGCTCCCACTCGAACTCGGTCGGGAGCCGGGCGCCGCGCCAGCGGGCGTAGGCGTCGGCCTCGTACCAGGAGACGTGCATCACGGGCTTGTCGGGATCGAGCGGCTCGATCCGGTCGAAGCTCCTCACCCGGCCGTCCTCGGTCCAGTACAGCGGCCGCTGCCAGCCCTCGCGCCGCCGCGCCGTCCAGCCCTCGGGCGACCACAGCTCCCGCCGCCCGTACCCACCGTCCTCGATGAACTGCCGGAAGGCCCCCTGGGTGACCGGCGCGGCGTCGATCTCGAACTCCCGGAGCTCGACCTCATGCCGAGGCCGCTCGTTGTCGTAGGCAAACCCGTCGCCCGCATCGCCGACGACGAACGGGCCGGCCGGCACGGTGAATGTTCTTGAGGACCGAGGATCGAGGACGGAAGACTGCCGAGCCGGCACGAAAGTGCCCGGCTCGGCCAGCTGCAGCGTCTGCAGCATCGTCTCGTTGTGCTGCGCCTCGTGCTGGACGACCATCTCCCAGACGAACGGATCGGGATCGACGCGATCGAGCACCGTGAGCGCCCGGTCGCGGACCTCGTCCAGATAGGCGAGCGCCTCCTCCGGACCGAGGTAGGGCAGGTCGCCGCGGTCGGCGCGGGGCGTCTCGGCCGCGTCGTACACCTCCCAGAGGCCCTCGCGCGCGGGTCCCAGCAGGCCGACGTTCTGGCAGAGCCAGAGGTCCTCGAACGCGGCGATGTGGCCCAGGTCCCAGACCAGCGGGCTCATCAGCGGGTCGTGGACCCGGTTCAGGTCCTCCTCTGAGATCGGCTCCACGAGGGCGAGCGTGCGCTCCCGGGCCTCACCGAGGCGCGCCTCGAAGCGCTCTTCCAGCGACTCGGCCCCTCCAAGGGGCAGTGTGTCGGGGTTATGAGGGAGCACGGGAGGGGGGCACCGCAAAGAGTAACTGGCGGGCCCCCTCCGTTACTTGACGATCCTGTTGCTCGTGCGAGCGGGTTGCGACTTACTCGCTGACGCGCTCGATCAGGAAGGAGATGCGCACGAGCGCGCGCCACTCGTTGAGGTCGTCGCCTCGCAGGCCGGTCGAGACCACGTCCACGGCCTTGATGTTGCGCAGCGTCTGGCGGGCGTCGCTGAGCGCCGCCTGGACCGCGGCGTCGGAGCCCTCGGGGGAGCTTCCCACTACCTCGATGATCTTGGTGACGGCCAAATCTCCTCCTTTAGTTTGCCTCCGCGGCAACCCTACCCCTGGCAAGCAGCTCTGGTGTACGGTTCGCGGCGATGGAGGCTTCGAGGGTGGAGGGCCGCGGATATCTGGAGCTTTCGCGGCTGACCCCGGGTGAGCTGGTCGGGATGGCCGCGGCCCTGGTCCTGTTCGGATCGCTGTGGCTGCCCTGGTTCACGACCAGCGGCAACCCGAACTCGAAGATCAACTCGGCGCACATCGGCGCGAACAGCAGCGCCACCGCCTGGGAGACCTTCCCGATCCTCCGCTGGTTCCTGGTGGCGGGCTGCACGGCGCCGTTCATCCTGTCCTGGATCGTCGCCCGCCAGCACAAGCTCACCTGGCGTCCCGGTGAGGTCACGATGATCGTCGGGATCACGACCCTCGTCCTGATCCTCTGCAACGGGATCATCCTCGGAAAGCCGGAGCCCGGGATCGAGATCGGCTTCGGGATCGGCTACTTCGTCGGGCTCCTCGGCGCCATCGGAATGACGATCGCGGGCTACCTCCGGCAGTCGTTCTACACAGACGCCCGCAAGCCCCCCGGCGTGCTGTAGCGTCCGCAGCGATGGAGGCCCGCACGGCCAGCCACGCCGACGCTCCCCGGACCGATGGGCGCCGGCCCGACCGCAACCTCGCCCTCGAGCTGGTTCGGACGACCGAGTACGCGGCGCTCGCCTGCGCGCGCTGGATCGGCCGCGGCGAGAAGGAGAAGGCCGACGGCGCGGCCGTCGACGCCATGCGCATGATGCTCGACTCGGTCTCGATGGACGGGACCGTGGTGATCGGCGAGGGCGAGAAGGACGAGGCGCCGATGCTCTACAACGGCGAGCGGATCGGCGACGGCTCGCCCCCCGAGGTCGACATCGCGGTCGATCCGCTCGAGGGCACCGACCTCTGCGCCAAGGGCATGCCCAACGCGATCGCCACGATCGCGCTTGCCGACCGGGGCACGATGTTCGACCCGGGCCCGTGCGTCTACATGCTGAAGATGGCCACCTCGCGGGACATGGCCCACCTGCTCGACGTCGAGCGGCCGCTTGGCGAGACGCTCAAGCTGATGGCCAAGGAGAAGGGCTCCGACGTGACGGACATCGTCGTGATCATGCTCGACCGGCCTCGCCACGAGGACGCGATGAAGGAGATCCGCGAGGTCGGCGCGCGCATCAGGCTGATCCCGCACGGCGACGTGTCGGCGTCGCTCTCCGCGGTCACCGAGGGCTCCGGCGTCGACCTGCTGTGGGGCATCGGCGGCACGCCCGAGGGCGTGCTCTCGGCATCCGCGATCCAGTGCACGGGCGGCCAGATCGTCGGCCGCCTATGGCCGCGCAACGACGACGAGAAGAACGCCGCGCTCGAGGCCGGCTACGACCTCGACGAGGTGCTCGACAAGGACCGCCTCGTCTCGGGCGACAACGTCTTCTTCGCCGCGACAGGTGTCACCGACGGCGAGATGCTCCAAGGCGTGCACTTCGCCGGCGGCGACGCGTACACCGAGTCCGTGAGCATGCGCTCGCGCTCCGGCACCGTGCGCACCGTCACCGCCAAGCACGACCGCTCGAAGCTCCGCGAGATCATCGGCGACTGAGCTCGCTCGGCGGCCGGCTCTCGGGCGGCGCCAGCGCGCCGACCACGGACGGCTCGAGGTCGAGCCGGGCCAGCGAGCGCAGGAACGCGTGCGTGACGATCACGTGGATGCGCAGCTGCGTGAAGCCGTAGAGGGCGCGGCCGATGCGGGCGAACCAGCCCGAGCCGGCGATCCGCGGGTAAAAGTTGGCCACCTCGGAGGTGACGGTGACGGTGGCCTCGGCGGCTTCGCCTGGCTCGAGCTCGACGGTGAGGCGAAGGTAGCCGCGCCCGCGCCCGCGTCTGGCAACGAGCAGGCCCCGCTCGATCGGCCAGGTGACCGTCCCGCCGCCCGCGTGGATGTCGTACTCGGGTGGCAGGAACCTGAGCAGCACGAACGGCCTCGTGAGCACGACGATCTCGCGCGAGTCGGGCGTGTAGAGGACTCGCAGCAGCCCCAGCGAGACACGAGTGAGGAAGCGCCAGAAGGTGCGCGCCAGGCGCTCCAGGTACTCGGGAGTCCAGATCCGCTCGAGCTCCTCGCGCGGGAGGATCACGTCGGCGGTCTCGCGGCTGGTGACGCTGCCGTCCGGGTCGTGCCCGGCCCAGGGCCGGCGGATCCGCACGCGCGCCCGGGCCCGGCGGTAGCTGGCGAGCAGCCGGCGCGGGTCGCGGGGCCTCACAGCAGCTCGACCTCCACCCTGTCGCCGGGCGCCAGCTCGCCCTCGCCGCTCGGGATCAGCGCCAGGGCGCGGGCGCCCAGCATCGAGGTGAGCACGTGCGAGCCCTGGTTCCCGGTAGTCACCGCGTGCCAGCCGTCGCCGTCGGCCTGGAGGCGGACCCGGAGCGCCT
>JBJMLJ010000170.1:0-3041 GCA_045805365.1 Thermoleophilaceae bacterium | reverse complement strand
GGCTGGGGCTGGCAATCGTCCGGGCCGTGGCGGACAGCCACGGCGGCTCGGTGCGGCTGGACGACGCCGAGGGCGGCGGCGCCCGGTTCGTGGTGCGACTCCCGCTCGGGGCCGAGCCGGTCGAGGCCCCCGACCCGTCAGTCGTCCAGGACCGTCAGGTCTAGCTGGGCAAGGCGCTCCGGATCGGCGAGGAAGTCCAGCTCGACGATCTTCCCGCCCTTGACGGTGAAGCCGCCGACCGAGAACGGGCGCCCGTTCCGAATCGACACCACCCCGGCGGCGCCGTTGACCAGCGCCGGCTTCATGATCAGGCCGAGACGCCCGTAGAGCTCCGCCTGGCGGGCCACCGCCGCCGCCCCGTGGACCTCCCTCGACACCCCCCGGCCCGCGACACCGGTGTCGGCGTGCAGGACGACGTCGGGGTCGAGCACCGCGATGAGCCCCTCGAAGTCGCCATCGCGCGCAGCCGCCAGGAACGCGTCGACGACCTGTCGCTGCTCGGCGGGATCGGCATCGGGCTCGGGAACCCCCTGCACCCGCCGCCGCGCCCGGCTGGCGAGCTGCCTGGCCGCCTCGGGGGAGCGATCGACGATCGGGGCGATCTCGTCGAACGGGACGGCGAACATGTCGTGGAGGACGAACGCGAGCCGCTCGGCGGGAGCCAGCTTCTCGAGCACCACGAGCAGCGCCAACCCGACCGAGTCCGCCAGGACTGCCTCGTGCTCGGGGTCGGTCCCGTCCTCCCGGTCGACGATCGGCTCGGGCAGGTGCGGGCCGAGGGGCTCCTCGCGCCGCGACTTCCGCGAGCGCAGGGTATTCAGGCTGATTCGCGCCACGATCGTGGTCAGCCAGGCACGCAGGTTCTCTACGTCGCCGGTGTCGGAGCGGCTGACGCGCAGCCAGGTCTCCTGCACCGCGTCGTCCGCCTCGCTCAACGAGCCGAGCATCCGGTAGGCCACCGCCCGCAGGTGCGTCCGGTGCTCCTCGAAGCTCTCCGCCAGCCACTCCTGCTCGCTCATCGGTCACGTGCCTCCATCGCCGGGTGTCATAGCAGTAGACCCGCGAAACCCGGCCGATGTGACGGGACGAATCAGGTCATCGTCGGTCGCGGGCGAGGTTCGTGAGCGCCTCCGCAGTCGCGCGATCCGCCGGGAAGGCGAACTCGATCGCCAGCTCGGAGGTCGTCACCTCGAAGGGAGTCTCGAAGGTGGCGAACATGCCGAAGAACGACAACTCGGCCCCGTCCGGGGCGCGGATCCTGACCGGCCCGGCGATCCCGGTGTCGGCGGGATGCGCGGGGGGATCCCGCTCGCGGGCGGGGTAGCCGGCCACCTCCTCGAGCAGCGCGGCGAGCTCGGCGTCCGCGGTGACGGCGACCTGGCGCTGTAGTCGGGTGATGAAATAGGCCCGTACCTGGTCCAGGTTGACGATCGAGGGCGCCAGCCCGCGAGGATGCAGGCCGACGCGCATCACGTTGACCGGCGGCGAGAGCAGGTCCGGCTCCACCAACGAGGCGACCAGGCCCATCGCGGAGTTGGCCGCGACCAGGTTCCAGTGGCGGTCGACGACCACCGCGGGGTAGGGCTCGTGCTCCGTCAAGATCAGCTCGAGCGCATCCCGGACAGAGGCAAGCTCGGGGTCCTCGAGCGAACGCTCGGGAAAAGCTGGGGCATGGCCGGCGGCGAGGAGCAGGTCGTTGCGCTCGCGGAACGGGACGTCGAGCTGCTCGGCGAGCCGCAGGATTATCTCGGCGCCCGGCTTCGACCTGCCGGTCTCGACGAAGCTCAGATGCCGGGCAGAGATCCCGGCGTCGAGCGCGAGGTCCTGTTGTGTTCGCCGTCGTCGTTCGCGCCATTGGCGCAACAGCGGACCGACCTCGGGACGGGAGCTCACGGTTGCCATCCCGCGCTGACTCTAATCCGCCTTGGCCCGCCGCTCGATTACCCCGAGGTAATCGACAGCTTGACCGTCGAGCGAAAAGATCGGACTTCGTCGAATCCCATGAGAGGTGAAGAACGAGATGACGATCAGTGGCCTCCAGCCGTGGCGGGTGCCGTTCGTGATCGGCAGCGTGGCGAGGCTGGCATATGGCCTCGGCGCGGTGCTCGCCCCGGAGTGGATGGGGGGTCGCTTGGCACCCACGCTCCGCAACCATCCAGACCCGCGGATGAACCTGCGCGGCTTCGGTGGCGCCCAAAGCGCCATCGCGATCTACACCCTCACCACCGCGACGACACCGGCTCGCGCCCGGAGCATGCTGCGCCTCAACATGCTTGTCGAGGCCCTCGATGCCGGCGTCTCTGTCCTGGAATGGCGCGATCGGGGTGAGTTCGACCGGGTGGCGGCGGGCGGAGTCGCTTTCAACCTCACCGGACTCGCCTGCTGGACGATCGCCTTCGCGGCGCTACGCGCCGGCTGACAGCGCTTCCGAGCGCTCCCACAGCTCGGCGGCGAGCCTGTCGTCCTGGGCCTGCGGGCTGGGTGGCAGGGGCCGCTGCCTCACGACGTACTGGCCGCGGAGTTCGCCGCCGGCGGGATCGAGGGCCAGCCACACGAGCGTGCCGGCACCGCTCGCTGGCGAGCGCAGGAACGGCCCGATCAGGGTGGCGCCCAGGCGCACCAACGCGCCGTCGTTCTTGGCGAAGCCGCTGCGAATCACACCGGGGTGGAAGCAGTTGGCCGCGACCGCCGGGGTACGGCGCTGCAGCTCGCGCGTGAAGAGGACATTGCAGAGCTTGCTCGTCGCGTAGGCGCGCCCGGAGCGGAAGCGGCCGTGCTCGGACCGGAGGTCGTCGAGGTCGAGCACGCCGCCCTTGTGGGCGTCACTCGCCGTGGTCACCACTCGCGCTTGCGAGGCGGTGAGCCGCTCGAGCAGCAGCTTCGTGAGGAGGAACGGGGCGAGGTGGTTGAGCGCGAACGTCTGCTCGAGGCCGTCGGAGGTCACGTGGCGCGAGGTGAACATTGCTCCGGCGTTGTTCGCGAGCACGTCGATGCGCGGGTAGGCCTCGAGAAGCTCGGCAGCGAGCCGGCGTACCTCGTCC
>JBJMLJ010000169.1:0-3710 GCA_045805365.1 Thermoleophilaceae bacterium | reverse complement strand
CCAGCGGCGCGGCAGCCGCAAGGTCAGGGTGGCGCCCGGGACGGTCCTCGAGAGCCGAACGGCGAAGTGGAGCTTCTGCCCGGGCCGGGCGGCGAGGAGCGAGTCGGGCGTGACCTTGAGCTTCCCGTCGGGCAGCGAGAAGCGCTGTGGCGCCGGCGGCGCGACGCCGGAATCGTCGATCGCCCGCCCAAGCGGGCTCCCCTCGCCGCCCTCGAGCGCGAGCGCCGGGGTGGCGACTGCCACCACCGCGAGTCCAGTCGCGAGGGCCGTTAAGACCCAGCGGCCCATGTCCGGAAGGTAGCGGGCGTCCGGCTAGCTGTCGCCCCGGCTGAACGTTTTGTCCAGCCTGTCGCGGAAAGCCCGCACCCCCTCGACCTCGCCGCCCGCCGCGCGGACCCGTCCCGCGAGGTCGCGGTCAGAGGTCACCACGCGCACGCCCTCCCTCGCGAGCGAGGCGATGTCGTCGTCGGCGGCGTCGCGGCCCAGGCGAGAGGCGAAGACGACCTCGACCGTCCCGGACTCGAGCTCGAACGGGCGGCCGTCGAAGACGACGCTCACCGGCTCGCCGCTCGCGGCGGCGAAGCGCTCGAGCTCCTCAACCAGGTCGCGCATCGCGCCGGGACGGTCACGCCACCAGCCCGTCGGCCGCGAGCCGATCAGGTTCATGCCGTCGATCAGCCAACGCACTAGTCCGGCCGCACGGCCTGGGTCTGGGTCACCTGGGCGACCCGCCGTCCAACGCTCAGAGCGGCGCGCGCACGCCCGTGAGCTCCTCGCTCAGCTCCCAGAGCCGGGCGCGGGCCTCCGGGTCGTAGGCCTGCGGGCGGGCGCTCGACTCGCGGGTCTGGTCGAAGTAGCGGCCGCTGCCGTCTGCGTCATCCAGCACCTTGATCACCGCCTCGGCGCCCTCGTCCACGGTCGACCGCGAGCGGCCGAACGACTGGCGAACCATCTTGGTGTCCATCAGGGAGGCCGGGTGCACCGCGTCCACGGTCACGCCGCTGCCCGGGCCCAGCCGCTCCGCGAGCTCGACGGTGAACATGATCTGCGCGAGCTTCGACTGGGCGTAGGAGCGGAAGCCGTCGTAGCCGTGCTCGAGCATCACGTCGTCGAAGTCGATCTCCTGCTGCCCGATCGACGCGACGTTGACCACCCGGGCCGGCGACGACGACTCCAGCGTCGGCAGCAGCTCCATCGTCAGGAGGAAGTGGGAGAGGTAGTTGACGGCGAAGCCGAGCTCGACGCCGTCCTCAGACTCACGCCGCTCGGCGGCGTACAGGCCGGCGTTGTTGATCAACGCGTGGAGCTGCTCGCGGTCGGAGCGGACCTCCGTGGCGAGCCGCCTGACCTCGTCGAGCGAGGCAAGGTCGGCGACGTAGGCGCCCGCCGCGCCGATCTCGCTCGCCGCCTGCTCGACCTTCTCGGCCGAGCGGCCGTGGACGATCACGTCGTCGCCGCGCTGCGCGAGCTGCTGCGCCACCAGCCGGCCCAGCCCGTCGGTGGCTCCGGTGATGAGTATCTGCATACCGAACTCCTACCCCTCGGGCTCGAAGTCGTACCGGCCGGCGAGGCGCTCCTCGGCCTCCGGCCGAGTGAGCTCGTAGAGCGCCAGGCGCTGGCCTCCCGGCGCCTGGAGCTCTATGCAGGGACCGTGGGGAATCCCGAAGGGCTCACCGGCGTCGAGCCCCCGCTCACGGAGGGTCGCGCGGGCGGCCTCGAGGTCCTCGACCCGGTGCACCAGGACGGGCTGCTCGCCGTCGAGGTGCTCCGCCAGGAGCAGCGCCGGCCCCGCGCCGAGCCTCACCCGCGCGACGCGTGTCCCGAAGGCCTCGATCGCGAACACGATCTCGCCGCCGAGGACGTCCTTGTAGAAGGCGACGTCTCGGGCCGCGTCCGCGCTCGGCAGGTAGAGGAAGTCGAGCTGCTCGATCAAGGGAATGGTCCTTTCGGTTCCGGGGACAGACATCATCAATGACGCTCCTGGCAGGGCTCGCGCTGGCCGGCCTCTCCGCACTGGCGAGCCAGGTCGGCTTCCTCCTCCGGCACCGAGGGGCTGTCAACGCGCCCGACGTAGACATGGAGCACCCGCTCAGGAGCGTGGCCGGGCTCTTCCGCTCCAAGTGGTGGTCGATCGGCTACGCCGTGGCCGTGGTGGCCTACGCCCTGCACGTCGGCGCGCTGGCGCTCGTCGCGCTGTCGCTCGTCCAGGCCGTGCTCGCCGGGGGGATCGTGCTCCTGGCGGTCCTGGCGGAGCGCTTCTTCGGCTTCGGCCTGACGCGCCGCCAGTGGGCGGGGGTCGCCCTCAGCGCGGTCGGCCTTGCCCTTCTCGCCCTCACCGGCGAGGAACGCTCGGGCGACAGCAGCGCCAACTACTCGGTCGTCGCGATGATCGTCTGCGAGGGGACGCTCGTCGCCGCCGGGGCGGCGCTCATCCTGTCCCAGCGCCTGCGAGGGGTCCGCAATCAGCGCGGGGTGCTGCTGGGGCTGGCCGCGGGTTTACTGTTCACGGTGAGCCACGTGGCGGTCAAGGCCGTCACGGGCCTGGCGGACGGCGGCTTCACCAGCTACCTCAGTCCCTACCTGCTCTTGGCGCTGGGCTGCGGGATCGCCGCCTTCTTCGCCTCCGCGCGGTCGCTCCAGATCGGCCCCGGCGTCCCGGTGATCGCGATCACGGCGATCGCCGGCAACGCATCGGCCATCCCGGCGGGCATCGTCGTGTTCGGCGATCCCCTGGGAAGCGACGGGGTCGTCGTCGCCGTCCGCACCTTCGCCTTCCTGCTCGTGGTCTGCGCTGCGGCCTTGATCCCGGTCCCCATGCGCGCCGCCCGCGAGGTCCGTGCCCGCGAGGAGTCGCGGCAGCGTCCCGCCCTGGCCTGATAGCTGGCGCGAACGGCCGACCTCGACTAGGTTGGCTCCGATGACGAGGCCAGGCTGGTTCTATCGCTTCGGCCCCCTGGCGGGACCTGTTTTCACGGTCGTCTTCGTCGTGGGCTTCCTCGTGAGCGGCAACTCGCCCGATCCGGACGCCCACTCGCTGAAGATCGCCAAGTACCTGGCGAGCAAGTCCGACTACCACAAGAACATCGCGGTCTTCTTCCTCATCCTGCTCGTGACGCTGGCGCTGATCACGTTCTACGCGGCGCTACGGTCGCGTCTCGCGGAGGCGGAGGGCGGGCAGACCGGGCTCCCCGCCCTTGTCCTTGGCGCGGGCACCGCGAGCGCGGTCGCCCTCGCAACCGGGCTCTTCCTGTTCGGCATCGCCTCGCTCGCGGCGCATGACGCCGCAAAGCACGGCGATCTTCTCGATCCGGGCATCTATCGCGTCACGCAGGACCTGGGCTACGCCCTCTGGGTGACCTATTCGGTCCTCGGCGCAATCGTCACCTGGGCGACCTGGGGAGTCGCGCGGCGGACGGGGGCGCTGCCGGGCTGGTTCGCCTGGACCAGCCTCGTGGTCGGCGTGCTCTGCCTGGCGTCGTTCTTCTTCTTCCCGATCCTGCTCTACACGGTCTGGATCTTCGTGGCCGGGTTCGTGGTCCTGCGCCCGCGGGTGCCCGCCGTCGCCACCTAGTCAGAGCCGGGCCAGACCCAATCGCTCACGTCGGGCGAGTCCTCGCCGTGCTCACGCGTGTGCTCGCGGTGCCGCAGCCGCTCGTCCGCCATGCGCTGGCGGAGGTGGGCCTCCTTCTCGCCCAGCCCGGGCACCCGGT
>JBJMLJ010000168.1:0-4185 GCA_045805365.1 Thermoleophilaceae bacterium | reverse complement strand
GAGCACGGCGCAGCCGGCGAGGTTGAGCGCGAGGAAGCAGACCGCGAGCGTCGCCCGCAGCTCGGCCGGCGCCACGCCGCGTGACTCGAGCCAGAGAACGAGCGGAGGGCCGCTGACGCTGATCGAGGTCGTCATCGCCCCGCTGGCCAGCCCGGCCGCCGCCGCCGAGCGACGCCGCGCCGGAGTGCCGACGAGCCTGCCGCGGAGCTGCAGGACGGCCGCGGCGACGACCACCAGGCCGACGATCACCTGCAGCACCGGCTTCGCCAGCAGCACCAGCGCCGCCGCCCCCAGGCCGAGGCCCGGAATGGCCGCCGCCAGCACCGGCGCGAGCTCGCGCCAGCGGACCCGGCCGGGCCGGCCCCCATCGAACAACACCAGCAGGTTGAGCGCCACGCCCAGGGCCAACAGGGCCGTGACGGCCTCATAGGGATCGAGGGCGGCCAGCAGCGCCGGGCTGAGGATCAAGGCGAAGCCGAAGCCCGTCGCCGACTGCACGAAGGCGCCGACCAGCGCGGCCGCGGCCGCGAGCGCCATCAGTCGAGCCGGATGAGCTCTTTCGGGAAGCCCGTCAGCACGTCGGCCCCGTCCTCGGTGACGACGACGAGGTCCTCGATCCGGACCCCCAGCTCGCCGGGCAGGTAGACCCCCGGCTCGACCGTCACGACGTTGCCGGCCTCGAGCTCGCCCTCCGCGCTCTTGGCCAGCCGCGGGCCCTCGTGGACCTCGAGACCGACTCCGTGTCCGAGGCCGTGCCCGAACCGCTCGCCCTGGCCGGCCGCCTCGATCAGGTCGCGGGCGACGGCGTCAACCTCGACGACGCCCGCCCCGGCGCGCACTGCCTCGAGCGCCGCCTCCTGCGCCGTGAGGACCAGCTCGTAGACCTCGGCGGCCCGCTCGTCGAGGTCGCCGATCGCGAAGGTGCGCGTGCAGTCGGAGCAGTAGCCGTCGAGCCGGGCGCCCATGTCGACGATCATCAGCGTGCCGGCTTCGACCTCGACGTCGCGCGGGACGGCGTGCGGCAGCGCGCCGTGCCCGCCCGAGGCGACGATCGTGGGAAAGGCGGGGTCGGCGCCGCGCTCGCGGAGCTCCCGCTCGAGCTCACGGGCCACGTCGCTCTCGGTGCGGCCGCCGACGCCGCGCTCCCGGAGCAGCTCGTACACCTCGTCGGCGAGCTCGGCGGCCGCGGCGATCGCGCGCAACTCGTCCTCGTCCTTCAGCTGGCGCAGCCGCTCGACCACGCCGGCGGCGTCCACCAGCTCCACACCGTCCGCCAGCGCCTCCGTCAGCTTGCGGTGGGTGCGCACGCTCACGTGGGCGTCGTCGAACCCCGCGCGTCCCGTCAGGCGCCCGGCGAGGTCGGCGAGCAGGTCGCGCTCGCCCTTGACGAGCTCGAAGCCGTGCACCTGGTCCTGGGCCTGCTCGACGTAGCGGAAATCGGTCACGAACTGCCGCGACTCCGGGCCGACGATGCAGGCGCCGTTGCTGCCGGTGAAGCCCGTCAGATAGCGGACGTTCACGAGGTTCGTGACCAGCAGGCAGTCGAGCTCACGCTCCGCCAGCTGGTCGAGCAGCCTCTCCGCCCGTGCCGTGGCCGTGGCCTCCGTCATCTCAGCTCCTTCTCGAGGATCTCCAGCGCCTCCCTGTAGCCGTCGACGCCCTTGCCCTGTACCCGCCCCACGCACACGTCGCGAATCACCGAGACGCTGCGCCAATCCTCCCGACTGTCGACCTCCGACAGGTGAACCTCTACCGCGGGGAGCTGCGAGACCTCGAGCGCGTCGCGGATCGCCCAGGAGTAGTGCGTCCAGGCCCCCGGGTTGAGCACAAGGCCGTCGGCGCTCTGGCCGGCCTTGTGGAGGAGCTCGCAGAACTCGCCCTCGTGGTTCGTCTGCGAGAAGCGGGGCTCGAGCCCGAGCTCGGCCGCGAAGTGCTTGATGCGGAGCTCGAGCTCGGTGAGCTTGAGGCCGCCGTAGACGGCGCCGGGGCGCTGGTCGAGCACGTCGAAGTTGACCCCGTGCATGACGTCCACGCGGTTCCTCATCCCGAGTGGAGCTCCTCCACGGCGGCCCGCAAGTCGCCGGGGGCGATCACGTGCCCGGGCGTGACCTCGCCCGGCGCCTCGACCAGCACGAACGGCACACGGCCGCCGCTCCGCTTCTTGTCGCGTCCCACCAGCTCCAGGACGTCGTCGACGGTCGCCCCCGCAAACGCGAGCGGCAGGCTACGTGCCTCGAGCAGGCCCGCCACCTCGTTCCTCAGCGCCTCGCGGCCTGACAGGCGCAGGGCGACGAGCAGGCCGATCCCGACCGCTTCCCCGTGGCGGTAGCGCGAGTAGCCGGTGGCCGCCTCGATCGCGTGCCCCACGGTGTGGCCCAGGTTCAAGACCTGGCGGCGGCCCTCGTCGCGCTCGTCCTGCGCCACGACGCCCAGCTTGGTCCGCACGCAGCCCTGGATGGTCTGGGCGTCCACGGCGCCGCCCTGCCGCACGCGGGCCCAGAGCGGCCCGCCGGCGATCAGGGCGGTCTTGACGACCTCGGCGTAGCCGGCGGCGGCCTCCTCGGCGGGCAGCGTGTCGAGCGCGGCCGGGTCGCAGAGCACGGCGGCGGGCTGGTGGTAGGCGCCGACGTAGTTCTTGCCCTCCGGCAGGTCGACGCCGGTCTTGCCGCCGTAGGCGGAGTCCACCTGGGCAACGAGGGTGGTCGGGACCTGCACGTGGCGCATGCCGCGCTGGTAGACGGCGGCGCTGAAGCCCGTCAGGTCGCCCACGACGCCGCCGCCAACCGCCACGAGGACGTCGCCGCGCTCGGCACCCGCCTGCGCCAGCTGCCGCAGCACGAGCTCGGCGCTGTGGATCGTCTTGTGCTCCTCGCCGGCGAGCACGACCACGCGGGACTGGCAGTCGACGCGGTGATGGCGGTCGACGTGCTCGTCGGTGATCACAAAGCGGCGGCCGTCCTGCGGATGGAAGAACCCGGACGTGATCAGCCCGCGTCCGAGGAACACGGGGTAGTCGCCGGAGGCCGTCGGGGCCCATACCAGCCTCGTGCCCGCCGGGGCGTCCCGCAGGGCCAGGAGCGCCGGCAGCGCGCGGCGCGGGGTGTCGCGCTCGCTCGGGGGCAGCACCGCGTCGGCAACCGACTCGTAGACGGCCGCCCGGTCGCGGTGCAGCTGGTCGAAGCGATCCCGCTCGCGCGCCAGCGGCCGGCCCTTGTTCGAGCAGCGCCGCCAGGCGGCGTCGGGCTCGACCTCGAGGTGGACGACCGTGTGGCGGCCGAGCGCCTCGCGCACGGCCTCCGAGCCGACGGCGCCGCCGCCGAGGGCCAGGACAGGCGAGCGCGGGCGTTCGAGGAGGCGGAGCACGAGCTCCTGCTCGCGGGCGCGGAAGGCCGCCTCGCCCTCGCGGTCGAAGAACGACTCGAGCGCCTCGCCGAGCTCGGCCTCGAGCTCGCGGTCCGAGTCGAGCGGCTGGACGCCGAGCTCCGCGGCGACCGTGCGCGCGGCGCTCGACTTGCCGGCCCCCATGAAGCCGACGAAGACGAGCGCCCCGCCCTCGGCCGGCTCCGAGAACGGCCGTGCGCCCTGCCTCAGCGCTTCCATCCGATGCGCTCCCCGTAGGCGCCCAGGGCGGCCCCGACGTCGTCGATGTGGTCGCCGCCGAACTTCTCCCGGTATGCCGAGCCGAGCACCAGCGCGACCATGGCCTCCCCCACCACCCCGGCCGCCGGCACCGTGCAGGAGTCGGTCCGCTCGCGCAGCGCTGCGGCAGGCTCCTTCGTGTCGAGGTCGACCGAGCGGAGCGGCTGGGTGAGCGTCGGCAGCGGCTTCATGGCGCCGCGGACGACGAGCTGCTCGCCGTTGGTCATGCCGCCCTCGAGGCCGCCGGCCCGGTTGGTCTCGCGGAAGAAGCCCTGCTCCTCCGACCAAAAGATCTCGTCATGCGCCTCGGAGCCGACCTTCCCGGCCATCGAGAACGCGTCGCCGATCGACACGCCCTTCATCGCCTGGATCGACATGATCGCCTGCCCGAGCCGCCCGTCGAGCCGCTCGATCCAGGACAGGTGGGACCCGAGCCCGGGTACGACGCCGAAGGCGCGCACCTCGAAGATCCCCCCAAGCGACTCGTTCGCCTTCCGTGCGGTGTCGATCGCGGCGACCATGGCGTCGCTGGCTGCCGCGTCCAGG
>JBJMLJ010000167.1:0-1924 GCA_045805365.1 Thermoleophilaceae bacterium | reverse complement strand
GGGGTCGCCGGTGACACCCCAGAACGCCTCCAGGTAGTGGGGCACGGCGAAGGCGCCGAAGGCCAGGACGATCAGGTAGTCGAGGATGATCGCCCAGCCCGCGATGAAGCTCCAGAGCTCGTCGAAGGCGTAGCGGGCGAATGTCGAGGCGCCGCCGCGCTCAGGGTGGAGGGAGTTGCCCTCCACGTAGGTGAGCATCGTGACCACGAAGAACAGGCCGGCCAGGACGAAGACGAACGGGGTGAGCCCGAGCGCGTCGCCGGCCACGACCCCGAGCGCGTAGTACAGCGAGGAGCCGACCGCGCTGAGCGCGATGGCGAACAGCGCCGGCTCGCCGAGGCCGCGCGCGATGCGGGCGCCGGCCTCCTCGGAGCCGCGCCGCAGCTGGGCCCGGGCCCGCCTCGCCGCCGCGGGCCCCCTGCCGTCGCCGAGTCCGCCTCTCACCGGCCGCCGCCGCGCGCGAGCCAGAGGCGCGCCCCGCCGAGCAGTGCGAACAGCACCCCCACGACCACGCCGAGCGCGAGCGCGCCGCCCCCGCGCACGAGCGCGGTGACGACCATCGCGACGCCCAGGACCAGGAGCAGCGCGCTCAGCGTGCGGGTCGACGCTAGATAGGCGCGTTGCACGCCCATCATCGTAATCGCGAAGCGGTCGGGATCAGGCCGCCCGGGCGGCGGTCTTCTGCCCGTTCGAGGCGTCGATGATCACGCGGCAGGGGCGTTCGGCGAGCACGGTCTCGAGCGTCTTGCCGAACAGGCTCGACCCGGTCCGGCGAGGCGGAAGCGTCATCACGATGGCCCGCGCGTTGATCTCGCGGGCCTCCTCGACGATCCGGCGACCGGCCTGGCCCGGGCGGACCTTCTCCAGGTGGCCGGTCACGCGCCGGCCGCCATGCACGCGCGCCGAGTCGATCGCCTCCTGGGCGCGAGCCTCGGCGGCCGGCATCTCCGCGTCGATCGGCGAGTTCGGCGGGACGGTGATCGTCACGAGCACGTGGATGCCCCGCCTCCGCCGGGCGGCCAGCCGCGCCGCCGTCGCGACGGCCTCGGACGAGTAGTTGCCGGCGTCGAACGCCACCAGCACCGACTCGTACTCGACCTCGTGCTCCACCGCCAGCTTGGGCAGCACGATCTTGTGGGTCTCGGTCAGCGGCAGGCCCTGCCGGCGCCGGTAGAGCACGTAGGACGCCAGGCCGAGCGCCAGCCAGATCGAGCCCGCGACGAGCGTCTTCAGGTTGAGGATCGTCACCACCACGAAGGCGATCCCCGTGCCGAGCCCGCCGAAGATCGCGAACAGAGGCAGCTCGTAGCCCCTGAAGCGAACGTTGCCGGGACCGCGCCAGGGACGCTCGGCGTCGGGGCGCTTCACCCGCAGCGCCACGACGGACAGGTGCGCGATCGTGAACGAGAGCATCGCCCCGAACGCGTAGATCGTGCCCAGGAACTGGGCCTGGCCGGGCAGGATCGTGATGCAGGCGACGAGCCCGAACAGGATGATCGCGATGTAGGGCGTCCGGAACTTCGGGTGCAGCCGCCGGAGCCCCTCCGGCAGCTGGCGGTACTGACCCATCGAGTAGGTGAGCCGCGAGACCCCGATCATCCCGGCGTTGGTGGCGATGAAGAGGATCGTCGCCGCCAGGATCCCGACGTAGATCTCCGCCGGCCGGGCCAGCGAGCCGAGGTCGATGTTCTTGACCACGCCGAGGATCGGGTCGTCGGCGAAGCCGCCCTGCTCCTTGGACTGGGCCAGCAGCGTCGTACCGTTGTGGACGGGCATCGCGGACAGCGCGACCGACGGCAGGAACGCGTAGATGGCGATGACGGCCGCCACGACCGCCCCCATGCCGCGGGGAATCGTCTTGCCGTAGTCGCGGGCCTCCTCGGCCATGTTCGAGATCGTCTCGATCCCGGTGTAGGCCACCATC
>JBJMLJ010000166.1:0-7991 GCA_045805365.1 Thermoleophilaceae bacterium | reverse complement strand
GCGGTGTCGATGTAGAAGAGCTTCAGGATCGTCACCGCCGCCAGCGAGCCGGCGATCACGAGCCAGGCCCGCGGCAGCAGCCTGCGGTCGACGCCGATCGCGGCCAGGCCGAGCAGGCCGAGCGCGCAGAGCGCCAGCCAGTATGCGGTCGCGGCGCCCCGAACGACCGGAGCGTCGATGTCGCCCCAGTCGAGCACGTTCCACTCCCTTCCGTAGGCGAGGTAGAACCGGGCCGTGTCGTAGCCCAGCCAACGCAGCGGGTGGTGGGCCAGGTTGTCGAATCCATGCCGGTAGTACGTGTTCTCGTGCGCCTTCGGGTGGTTCTGATCGCTGACGTGAAAGCGCAGGACGAACGGCGGCACGGTGTACCGCGCCGCGACCGTGCCCAGGTAGAAGTTGATCCCGCCGTTCGTGGAGGTCGGGATGAACTCGTCGAAGCGGGCGAAGTTGCGGGCGATCCAGGGCGACATCAGCGCGAGCGCCGCGAGCGCCGTCACGGCAGCGACCGGCGCCAGCCGGCGGACGGGCAGGCCGCGCGACAGCCAGACCGCGATCACGAGAGCGGTCGGCACCCCGTAGTCCGCGCGGGTAAGCAGGAGGGCTCCCTCCAGTAGCCCTACGGCGAGCCCCGTCCGCAGCGACGGGCGGCTGAACGCCATGAGCACCACGACGGACGTGAACAGCAGCGCCGTGAGGTGCTCCGTGGCGAGCACCGGATCCAGGCTGATCGCGGCCGGATAGAGGCACATCGCGGCCACCGCGCCGACCGCGAAGCGAGGCCTGAGCAGGCGCACGGCCGCGACCGAGGCCACGACGATCGCGGCCCAATCGAGCGTCGCGCCGAGCACGGCGCCCAGGCGCGGGTGGACCCCGGCGACGCTGTAGAGCAGCCCGAGCAGCGCGGGCCAGCCCGGTGGCCAGTAGGCGGCCGGGAACCGGGGGTCCTCGCCGTAGACGCCGTGCCGCGCCAGGGTCTCCGCGAGCGCGTTGTAGTGGGAGAAGTCCGAGGTCACGGCCACCGGATGAGCCGCCACCCAGACGAGCCGCAGAGCGAGGCCGAGGCCGAGGAACAGCACGAGCCAGGGCCCCAGCCCGTAGGCTTCCGATGAGGGAGGATGAGGTTGCGTGCGCTGATTCTCGCTGCAGGGGCGGTGGGCCTGTTCTGGCTCGGCGCGCCGGCGGCTGTCGCCGCGGCTGGCGTCACCCCGCCCGCGGGCGCCAACGACTGGTCCTGCAAGCCGAGCGCGGCGCACCCCAACCCGGTGGTGCTGGTGCACGGGCTCGGGGCGACGATGAGCGAGAACTGGCGGGAGATGTCGCCGCTTCTCGCGAGCCACGGCTACTGCGTGTTCGCGCTGACCTACGGGCGCGACCCGCGGGCCCCCGAGTTCGGCGGCGCCGTCCCGATGGAGCAGAGCTCGCAGGAGCTGGCGGCGTTCGTCGACCGCGTGCTCGCCGCCACGGGCGCGGCCAAGGTCGACATCGTCGGCCACTCGGAGGGCAGCCTGATGCCCGACTGGTACGTGAAGTTCCTCGGCGGCGCGGCGAAGGTCGACCGCTACGTCGGCCTCACCCCGCTCTGGAAGGGCACCAACCTCGCCGAGGCCGGCACCCTCTGCGACCTCGGCAGGCCGAGCGGCTCGTGCCAGTCCTTTTCGGCCACGTTCGCGAACTACTGCGGCTCGTGCCCCGAGTTCGTCCGCGGCTCCGACTTCCTCGCCAAGCTGAACGAGGGCGGCGCCGCCGTGCCCGGCGTGACCTACACGATGCTCATCACCCGCTACGACGAGCTCGTCTCCCCCTACACGAGCGGCATCCTCGACAGCGCGACCAACATCGTCGTCCAGGACCAGTGCCGGACCGACTACACCGAGCACGCCGGGATGGCCTTCGACCCGGTCACCCAGCAGGACGTGCTGAACGCGCTCGACCCGGCACACGCCACGCCGCCCGCCTGCAAGGTCGTGCTGCCGGTCGTCGGCGGCTAGCTAGCGCGGCACGCTGCGGGTCAGCTCCACCGTCTGCTGGAAGGTGGGCCGGTTCTGGAGCGGGAAGTCGGGCACGTCGATGGCGGCCGCGACCGTGAAGCGGTTCATGTCGAAGCAGAACGCCTGCGCGTTCGACTCGCAGTCGCTCGCGTGCCCGTAGAGGTTCTTGCGGCTCATGCCCATCGCGTCGAGCAGCGCCTTGCGCACCGCCTTGCGGCAGCGCTTGCGCGAGCCGCGGCCGCAGTAGACACGCGACCAGCCTCGGACGCGCTTGCGGCCGAAGAGCTTGCGGAGGTCCTTGTTCACGTAGTTCCACCAGCCGGAGTAGAAGTCGGGCGGCGAGGCGGTGTGACCGCCGACGCCGTTGTCGCCGGTCGCGAGCATGTCCCTCAGGCGGCTCGTGTTGGTCGGCCCGAGGACCCTGCCGAACTCGGCGCTCAGGAGCCGCGGCCAGAAGGCGTCCATCAGCGTGACCGCGTCGTCGTCGTCGTAGCGCCCGTTCTTGTCGAGGTCGCGGCGGTGGGCGCCCGCGGAGCGCCAGCGCTTGAGGATCGCGATCGCGTTCTTGAGGCGCGCATCCTTCGGCCTGCCGAGCGCCTTGAGGAGGATCTTCAGGTCGCGGACGCGGATGTCCTCCGTGGCGGCCTCCTCCATCGACTGGACGAGCTGCTCGAGCCCCATCTTGCGGCCGCCGGCGAGGTCGTGCCGGACGTGGTCGGCGATCATCTGCTGGCGCTGGAGCGGCCCGTAGGCGAACTCGGCGTCGGAGGCCGCCCAGCCGGGCGCCTGCTTGTTGTTCCAGGAGACGAGGTAGGTCTGGTCGACCGCGTGCGGCCGCTTGTTGAGCGCGACGGTCGAGAGCGTGTGCCTCGCGGGGTCGTAGCCGCGCCAGTCGTAGCGGCCGGTCCCGAGGATCGGGAAGTCGGGCGAGGTCCCGCGCGCGCGCCGGGGATACCAGCCGGAGAGCTGGTAGGCGATGTGCTTGGAGTCGATGTAGCCCCAGTTGAAGGCGAAGTTGATCCCGTCGACCGCGCGCCGGAAGGACTCCGGGTCGTGGACGAAGCTCGGGTCGTTCAGCCGGTCGAGCCCGATCGAGCTGTCGGCCTCGTGGAAGTAGGTGGTCCGCGCGGTAGCGAACGCCACCTTCTTGCCGTGCACGCGCCCGCGCGCGTAGACGATTCCGTGGACCGTCCTGTAGACGGTGAGCGTCTCCGAGCCGTCCGGCGTGGAGTCGACCAGGTTGGAGTGCCAGGAGTTGTTGCGCGTCAGCTTCTCCATCGCCCGGCACTTGCCCTTCCACATGTAGTGGAAGTCGTCGCCGCAGAGCACCTCGGCGAAGGTGTCGACGTTGTCCGAGCCGGCCGTGGTCGCGCTCCAGGCGTAGTCGCGGCCGTGCCCGAGCTGGACCATCAGGTTCACCCCGGGGAAGGTCGCGCCGCGAGCGTCGAAGCCGGGGCCGTGGAGGTCCTCCTCCATCAGGATCTCGGGCACGTAGTAGCCGACCTGCGGACCGAGGACGCCGATCGGGTGGCCGGTGCGCGATCGCCGGGCGCTCACCATCTCCCAGTTCGACGCGTGCGGAGCGCTAAGCGACCGGAAGAGCCGCGCGCCCACCGACCCATCGCTCGTGGCGCTGGTGCCCACCGAGCCCGCCGGCGGCGTGAAGCTCACCGAGCCGCGATCGGGAATCGCGAGGCCGCGCTTCGAGAGCGCCTTGCCGAGCTCGTACGGGAAGCGCTTGTGCAGCACCGTGTTGGCGGTCTGGCGGTCGTCCTTCTCGCGGAAGTCGCGCCACGAGGCGCGTCCGCGGCGGCGGCCGAACTTCTTCTCGAGCGACTTCAGGAGCATCGCCGAGCGCAGCTCGAGCCCTCCGCCCTTGCCGAAGATGCCGCCGATCAGCGACGCCTCGGCTATCACGTCCGTACCCGTCCACGGCTGCGGGAGCGTCCCGAGCGCCGCGTACTCCGATGGCAGCTTGGTCACGTCCGTCTTCGTCGCCGCGATATAGGCGTTGATGCCGGCGACGAACTCGTGCAGGTCGCTGACGAGCTGTGTGCCGAGCGAGCCGTAGACGGTCGGCGCCATGTCGATCTGGCTCTGAAGGTCGGCCTCCGTGTAGGGCGCGATCGACCACTGCGTGCGGTCCATCTGCCGGTTGCCGGCGGCCCCGCCGATGAACGAGCTGAGCTCGGCCCGGCCGGTGTGGCGGAGGATGTCCATGAGGAACAGACGGTCCTCGGCGCCCGCGTAGCCCGCCCCGAACTCGACGTCGCCGCGGGTCGTGCCGTAGACGTGCGGAACGCCCCAGTTGTCGCGGACGATCGTGACGCCGGGGCGCGGCGACTCCGTCCGCTCCACGTCGCCCGGCTTCACGCCGAAGGTGGCGTCCTTGTAGAAGCGGCCGATGTCCGAGTGGACGAGCGTCGGCGACGCGTAGAGCAGGCCCTGGTAGAGGCTCTGCTGGTCGTCCCAGTGCTTCGGCCGCTTGCCGAGCGCCTCGAACTGGCCGAGCTCGAGGGCGTTGTCGGTCCCCTGCTCGCCGGGCGGGAGCACGTTGCGGAAGCCGCCCGCGTCGTTGGTCCCGTAGGGCTGGACGGCTCCGTACGCGGGCGCGGCAAATGCCAGCACCAACGCCACGATGGCCCCTGCCGCAGCTCTCCCCCGCATGCGGAACGGAAAGCTACCCAAGACCATGCCCGGGCGCGCCGCACCCCGCCTCCACGGGAGAAACCCCCGCCAAGGACGTAGAAACTACGGTCCCCCGCGCGCTCCCGAGACCCGATCATCTCCCCATGCGCGTGAAATGCGGACATTGCGGTGCACACACGAGCGATCGCGGCCTCACGCTGCGGCATCTGCGGCCACCAGGAGCTCGAGCTGGTCTCCAAGGGACGCCGCCTCGAGCCCCCGCGGATGCGGCAGCGCCCCTGTCGCGCAGCCCGGCGTACGCGTTCGCTCATCCGTCGCCTAGCCGCAGCGTCGCCGAGCGGGTAGGGTCGGTCCAGGCCCTCGACCCCCCGGAGACTCGTGATGAAGACCCTGGTCGGCTGGCCCCGACCGCCGAGGTCGATCGTTGCCATCCTGCTCGGCCTTGCGATCGCCCTCCTCCAGGCCCCATCGGCGTCCGCGTTCGGCTTCCTCGACCAATGGGGCGGCACGGGTACCGCGCAGGGGAGCTTCATGGGCCCTGAGGGTCTCGGCGTGGGACCGACGGGCACGGTGTACGTCGGGGAGTGTGGCGGCGGCAATCGGGTCCAGCAGTTCACGTCGATTGGCACGTTCATACGAGAGTGGGGCTCAGGCGGCACCGCCGCTGGGCAGTTCAACTGTGTCGGCGGGCTCGCCGTGAATCCCGCGAACGGCGACGTCTATGTCACGGACACGTCCAACAACCGCGTTCAACAGTTCACCTCCAGCGGCACCTTCATCCGCAAGTGGGGCAAGGGCGGAGGCGACGGAACATCGGGAGCGCTCGACGGTGAGTTCGACGGGCCCATTGGCATCGTCGTCGGGAACGGCTCGGTCTACGTCAGCGAGTGCGGGGGCAAACGGGTACAGCAGTTCGGGCTCACCGGCACATTCGTGCGCAAGTGGGGCACCGCCGGAGAGTTTGTCTGCGCAGGCGATATGACAGTGGCGCCGTCGGGCGACCTCTACGTCATCGACGGCAGCGGCGATCGGGTAAGGCAGTACACGTCGTCCGGTGGATTCATTCGCCAGTGGGGCTCCAGCGGCACCGGCAGCGGCAACTTCGACTCTCCAGGGGGAATCGCGGTCGACGCGGCCGGCCATGTCTGGGTCCTCGACAACGCCCGGCTCCAGGAGTTCACGAGCACAGGACTGTTCATCAGGAAGCTCGGCAAGAACGGCGGCGACGGCACCGTCGGGAGCGGCCCCGGCGAGTTCAACGGCGCCTACGAGATCGCCTTCGACTGTCGCGGCAACCTCTACGCGGCCGACTTCGGGAACGACCGGGTCGAGAAGTTCGGCGAGACGGGCGCGGGCGAGCCGCCCTGTCCGCCCGCGAAGCCGAAGCCGAAAAGCCCGCCTCTGCTCGACCGCACCAAGCCGGGCGTCCGCCTCCGCTACCGCAAGCGGCAGCGCCTCGGCAAGCTGACGGTGTTCGTGCGCGCGAACGAGAACGCGACCGTGCTCGGCACGGGCTCGCTGAACCTCTCCAAGACCGCGAGAAGCGTCAGGTTCAAGCGGGCCAGGCGCTCGGCGCGCGCCAACGTCAGGATCAAGCTCCGCTTCAAGCTCTCGAGGAGGGGTCGCAAAGCCGCGCGCCGCGCGTTCCACCATCACACCCGGCTCCGAGTCCGGCTGAAGTTGAAGGTGACGGACGCCGCCGGCAACTCGACCAGCAAGACCATCAAGGTCAAGGTCAAGTCGGGCTGAGCGACGAAGCGGACGACGGGCCTCGAACCCGCGACCACGTTCTCCTGCGATATCGCCTACTCCGGCAGCCCGGCAGCCGCCAGGGCCTCCTCCCAGGCGAGAAACGTGCGCACGGCCGTGACCTTGCCATTACGTAGCACGGCGTGGATGGCGAACTCCTGGTCTAGCTCGACGTGGCTGGCGCCGCCCTTCATCTTCACGCGCCCCAGGCAGAGCACCGAGTCGCCGAGGTCGCGGACCTCGGACTCCTGGAAGCGAAACTCCTCCCAGGTCTCCCAGACCGCGGCAAACCCAGTCGCCACCTCCTCGTAGCCTCGGTAGACGGTGCGCTCCACCGCCGCGGGACCAGCTGGCATCCACTCGACCTCGGGCGCGGCATAGCTAAGCCAGAGGTCGACGTCGTGCTGATTCCACGCCTCGACCCCTCGGCGCACCACCTCCACGTTCTCCTGCGACATCGCCCGCCCAGTATCCCCCCCGCGGCGATGAGCGTTGGCTACGAGACGCGCATCCGTGCCGCGGGTGGTCAGCGACGCCGAACGAAGTGAGGCGAGAGGGACAGACCGGGCCCGCCGCAAGCGCTGGAGCGGAATTCAGGGAGGTGCGGGTGCGCGCGGGCGCCGCATTCGGCCTCGCTCGCACTCCAGGCCCTTCGAGAACACGCTTGCCAATCGACTGCGGCGGGGCGCGGACAGGCCCGAACTGTCCCCGTACGCTTACTTGACGTGTCCGCCACGCCTGGCACATACGTCGAACAGCTTCGTCGGAGCTACGAAGCGCTCAACCGCGGCAACGTCTCGGTCGTGCTCGAACGGCTCGACCCCGACATCGAGTGGCACGAGCCATCGCCCAGCCCCCACGCGGGCAGCCATCGCGGCCGCGACAGCTTCGAGCAGTTCTTTCGCGGGTGGATTGAGAGCTTCGAGGGGTTCCGCGTCGAGCCGGAGGAGGTCGTCGAGCGCGGCGATCGCCTGATCGCCGTCCGGCAGAGCGGCCGCGGGTGGGCGAGTGGGGTCGATGTGGAGGCCCGCCTCGCGCATGTATGGACGGTGGAAGACGGCAAGGCGGTCCGCTGGGAGGCCGTGGCCGACGCGGATGAGGCCCTCGGCGATGGCTGACGAGCGGGAGGATCTCGCGCGCGACGCGATCGAGCGGGTCTGCTCGGGCAGGGACCCCTCCGCGGCCGTCGGCGTCTATAGCCAGGCGTTCCGCGACCACGTCAACGGTCGCGACTACGTGGGCCACGCGGGCATCCGGCAATCGCTCGCGCTCTACCAGCTCGTCTTCCGCGACGGCGACCTGCGGATCCGGGTCGAAGAGCAGGTCTCCGAGGGCGACAAGGTCGTATCGCGCTGGGTTGCCGAGGGTCACAACCGCGGCCGGCCGATCACAACCTGGGGCATCGTGATCAGCCGGATCGAGGACGGTGAGATCGCCGAGGACTGGGCGGCGTCGGACAGCCTCGAGGTCGTACGTCAGCTCGGGCTCCGGCGGACGCTGCTGCTTGGGATCGATTGGCTGCGTGGGCGATAACGCCGCTCAGGGCTGGCGAGCCCCGGCGCTCAGAACGTGAGCGGCAGGTCCCGGAGGGGACCCGTCGCGGGG
>JBJMLJ010000165.1:0-6779 GCA_045805365.1 Thermoleophilaceae bacterium | reverse complement strand
TAAAGACCACGAACAGCCCGGTGATGAAGCCCGCGTTCGACGCGGTCGTGCGCTCGAGGCCGAAGGTCTGGCAGACGTAGCCGGCCGTCAGGAAGGCGCCCATGAGCAGGCCGGCCCGCCAACCGGCGGCTGAGAGCCGTCGCAGCCGCGAGCGGAAGACCAGGGCGACCAGGAGGGCCGCGGCGAGGAAGCGGTAGGCGAGGAAGGCGAGCGTCGGCAGCTCCTCGATGGCGTCCTGGACCATCACGAAGGTCAGGCCCCAGACGGCGGCGACGCCGACCAGCGCCAGCTCGGCCGAGCGCCGCAGCGTCTCCTCGCTCATGCGCGCTTCAGGAGCTCGCGGCCGTACGGGCACATCCTGCGCAGCGGGCACTCCGCGCAGCGGGGAGCACGGGCGACGCAGGTCCGCCTCCCGTGGCGGATGAGCAGCATGTGGATCTCGTAGGCGTCGTCCGGGTCCGTCAAACGAAGCAGCTCGTCGTGCGCCTCGTCGAACGAGGCCCCCGGCCGGAACAGGCCCAGCCGGGTGCCGACGCGGTAGACGTGCGTGTCCACGGGGACCTCCGGCCGGCCGAACGAGAACAGGAGCACGCAGGCCGCCGTCTTGCGCCCGACGCCGGGGAGCGACTCGAGCCAGGCGCGCGCCTCCTCGACGGGCGCCTCCTCGAGCCAGTCGAGGCCGTCGTCGAACGCCTGGAGGATCTCGTGGATCCGCACCGCCTTGGTCGGCGCCAGGCCGCCCGGCCTGATCGCGTCCTCGATCTCCTCGACGGGCGCCTCGCGGACCTCGTCCCAGGTCTCGTAGCGCTCGCGCAGCCGGCCGTAGGCGACGTCGCGGTTGCGGTCGTTCGTGTTCTGCGAGAGCACGGTCAGGATGAGCTCGTCCAGCGGCGCGCGGTGGGGCTCGAGGACGGGCCGCCCGTACTCGGCCCGCAGCCGGTCGCGGATCGCCCGCAGGCGGCGGCGGGTCGCGGGCTTCCAGTCGGGCATCGGCGCCAAGGCTACGGCTTGCTATCAAGCCCACCGTGGAGGTCGCCGAGCACACCGCCGAGGTCGAGGGCCTCGAGATCCACTGGCTCTCGGCCGGCGACCGCCCGGTCCTCTACCTGCACGGAGTGCCGACCGCCTCGTGGGACTGGCTGCCCTTCCTCGAGCGCATTGGTGGCGTCGCTCCGGACCTACCCGGATTCGGCCGCTCGGCCAAGCCGGGCAACTTCGACTACTCGCTGGCCGGTTACGACCGCTTCCTCGAGGCGTTCACGGCTGCGGCGGGCCTCGACCGCCTGACGCTGGTGGTGCACGACTGGGGCGGCGGCGTCGGGCTCGCCTTCGCGCAGCGCTTCCCGGAGCGGATCGAGCGGCTCGTGCTGTTCAGCTGCGTGCCGCTACTGCCGGGCTACCGCTGGCACCGAGTCGCCCGCATGTGGCGGACCCGCGGACTGGGCGAGCTGTCGATGGGACTCGCAACCAAGTGGGCTTTCAAGCGGTCCCTGCCCGGAGAGCTCGTCGACCGGATCTGGACGGACTGGGACCACGGCACCCAGCGGGCGATCCTCGACCTCTACCGCTCGGCTCCCGAGCAGCGCCTGGCGGCGGCGGGCGAGCGGCTCGGCGAGCTTCGCTGCCCCGCCCTCGTCCTCTGGCCGACGCGCGATCCGCACATCCCCGAGCGCTTCGGCCCGGCCTACGCCGAGGCACTCGGCGGCGAGGTCACGCTCGAGCTCGTCGAGGCGGGCCACTGGGCCTGGCTCGACAGGCCGGAGCTCGTAGAGCGTGCCGCCGACTTCGTCGGCTAGCCTGTCCGCCGTGCTCCGCGCCGTGCTGTCGTCGGTCACGGCGCCGCCTAGGCAGCGTCCGCCCGAAGCGGCTCCAATATCTCCTGCGCCACGCGCAGAGGCGCCCGCCCCTTCGCGCTGGCGGAGGCTCCCGTGGTGGCGGATCGCTCCGATCGCGGCCTCGCTCGCGCTGGCGATCGTCTACATGGTCTGGCAGCCGCGAACGGTGGACCTGGCCGCCCACGAGTTCCGGGCCTGGCTGTTCGGGCAGCAGGGCTTCACGATCTGGAACGGCCAGTGGTACGGCGGCCACCACACGCCGGCCTACAGCGTCATCTCGCCGCCGCTCGCCTGGCTGCTCGGGCCGCCGTTGACGATGGCGATCGCGGCCGTCGTCTCCACCGCCCTGTTCGAGCCGCTCGCGCGCGCCTGGTTCGGCCCGCACCGGGCGCGCTGGGGCGCGCTCTGGTTCGGCGTGGCCAGCGCGACGCTGCTGTTCACCGCCCGGCTGCCGTTCGCGCTCGGCGTGATGTTCGGCCTCGCCTCCCTGCTTGCCCTCCAGCGCCGCCGCCACTGGCTGGCGGTCCTGTTCGCCGTCTTCTGTCCGCTCGGCAGCCCCGTGGCCGGGCTCTTCCTCTCGATGGCCGGGATCGCCTACGCGCTCGCCGCCGGGGGCCTGGATACGCGCCGCCAGCGGATCGACGGGATCGTGGTGGCCCTGGCGGCCTTCATTCCGCCGGCCTTCTTGTCCTGGGCTTTCCCGGAGGGCGGCTGGGCGCCGTTCCCGTTCACCGCCTACCTGCCGATCCCGATCTTCGCGCTCGCCTGCCTGATCGTCCTTCCGCGGCGGGAGCGCGCGCTCCGCTGGGGCGCGGCGCTCTACGGGCTCGGCTCCACCTTCGCGATCCTCGTCCTCACCCCGATGGGCGGCAACGCGGTGCGGCTGGGCGCGCTCTTCGGCGGGCCCGTCATGCTGTGCGCGATCTGGGGGCGGCCCTGGACGCGCAGCCGCTGGGCGGCGCTGCCGCTTGTGGTGGGCTTCTCGCTGCTGGCCGTCTGGCAGTGGTCGCCGGCGGTACGGGACGTCATCAAGTACATAGAGGACCCGGCGGCCAAGTCGGCCTACTTCGAGCCGCTGCGCCAGTTCCTCGCAACGCTGCCCGACCAGCGCCGGATCGAGGTGCCCTTCACCCGCAGCCACTGGGAGGGCGCCGAGGTCGCCGAGGTCGCGCCACTCGCCCGCGGCTGGCTGCGCCAGCTCGACACGGGCCAGAACAAGCTCTTCTACGAGGGGCACCTCACCGCGCTCAGCTACGCGAGCTGGCTCACCGAGAACGCGGTCCGCTACGTCGCGCTGCCGAGCGCGAAGCCGGACAAGAGCTCATACCAGGAGCGGGCGCTGATCGAGAGCGGCCTTCCGTACCTGCGCCTGCGCTGGCGTTCGGACAACTGGCGCGTCTACGAGGTGACGCTGCCGACGCCCATGGTGGTCTCGGATGGCCGGGCCAACATCGTCCTCGAGCAGCTCGGCTCGGACGAGCTGCTGCTCGACGTGAAGCATCCGGGCAGCGCGATCGTCCGGGTTCGCTGGACGCCCTACTGGTTTGCCCGGAACGCGTGCGTCGAGCCCGACCACGGCTGGACCCGCGTGATCGCCCGCAGGACGGGCTTCGTCCACATGAGCACACGCTTCTCGCCGGAGCGTCTGTTTCAGCGAGGTCGACGCTGCAACAACGGGGGCTAAAGTAGGCCCGTGGCCTCGCCCCCCTCGCCCACTCAGGACTTCGTGCGCGCCGCCCGCCAGTTCGCCCGCTCCTGGGAGCGGGCCTGGAACCAGAGCGGCCGCTGGCTTCCCCACGGCTGGCTCGATGCGCTGCGCCAGCTGGCCCTCTTTGGGGGCGCCTACTACATCTACCGGGTCGTCCGGGGCATCGTCGACGGGCAGGCCGGCCTCGCCTTCGAGAACGCGCGCGCGGTCGTGGACGCGGAGCGCGGCTTGCACCTCTTCTTCGAGCCGGGCCTCCAGTCCTGGGCCCACGACCACGTCAACTGGATGCTCTGGGTGGCGAACTGGATGTACGTCAACTCGCACTTCGTGGTCACGACCACGTTCCTGCTCTGGCTCTACCTCGCCCGCAACCATGCCTTCTACTTCGTGCGCAACATGTTCATGATCGCCATGAGCCTCGCGCTCATCGGCTACGTGGCCTTCCCGACGGCGCCGCCGCGCTTCCTGCCGGAGTGGGGCTTCGCGGACACCGTCGCCAACTTCGTCGGCGAGTCCGCCGAGAGCAGCGCCAACGTGCTCTACAACCCCTTCGCGGCGATGCCGAGCATGCACGTGGCCTTCGCGCTGATGATCGCCGTGCCCGCGATCATGCTCGTCAGCAACCGGGCGCTCAAGATCGCCTGGGGGATCTACCCCGCGATCGTCGCCTTCGTCGTGGTCGTGACCGCCAACCACTTCTGGCTCGACGCGGCCGTCGGGGCGCTGGTGGCCGCGGTCTCGGCCGTCGCGGCCACCGCGGCCCTGGCCCGCGCGCGTCCCGAAGCTTGGGCGTGGCGCCGCGCCGCGGCCGAGGCCGCCAGGTGACGGAGGAGGCTCAGGAGCAGAGCGCGGAACGGACGCCGCGGCGGCTGCGCAACGGCCGCGACCGCCCGCTGACCGCCGGCGACGTACGCGACATCGCGCGCGACCGCCTCATCGAGTCGCGGCTCACCCCCAACGCGATCTCGCTCACCGGCTTCGTCGGCAACCTCGTCGCCGCAGGCCTCATCCTGGCGGACTACTTCTTCCTCGCGGGCATCGCGTTCATCGCCGGCTCGCTGATGGACATGTTCGACGGCCGCTACTCGCGGATGTCGGGGAAGGGCACGAAGTTCGGCGCCTTCCTCGACTCGACGCTCGACCGGATCGAGGAGGGCGTGGTGCTGGCGGCGATCGCCGTGTACTTCGCGAAGCAGAGCAACGAGGTGGCCGTCGGCGGCGTCGTGCTCACGGTCGTCGGCTCCTACATGGTCAGCTACACCCGCGCCCGGGCGGAGGCCCTGGGGGTCGAGTGCAAGGTCGGCGTGGCCTCACGGGCCGTCCGCGTCGTGATCCTCTCGATCGGGCTCGTGTTCGCCAAGGGCGCCGGTCTGGGAGACTTCGAGTTGCTGGAGCCGGCGATCTACGCGATGGCCGGGCTCACGATTTTCACGACGTTCCAGCGGGTATTCCATGTGAGGCGCCAGCTGGCCCGGGTAGGCCCAGCTGTGTAACCGAAGCCGCCCCTCGGTTTTCCATAAGGCGGTGTCGGCCCCGGCTAGGGGCCGTTCTCATGTAGATCAGGAGGGCTCTGTGACGGAAACGACTTCGAACGGCCCGTCGCGCTACCAGACCGACCAGGTGCGCGTCGCCATCGTGGGCGTGGGCAACTGCGCCTCGTCTTTCGTGCAGGGCGTCGAGTACTACAAGGACGCCGACCCCGAGGAGAGCGTCCCGGGCCTGATGCACGTGGACCTCGGCGGCTACCACGTCCGCGACATCGAGTTCACCGCCGCCTTCGACATCGACGCCGACAAGGTCGGCAAGGACCTGTCCGAGGCGATCTGGGCCGGCCAGAACAACACGATGAAGTTCGCCGACGTCCCGAAGCTGGATGTCCCCGTCCAGCGCGGCATGACCCACGACGGGCTCGGCAAGTACCTCAAGGAGAAGATCACCAAGGCGCCGGGCGAGACCGACGACATCGTCCAGATCCTCAAGGACACGAAGACCGACGTCGTCGTCTCCTATCTCCCGGTCGGGTCCGAGCAGGCGACCAAGTGGTACGTCGAGCAGGTCCTCGAGGCCGGCTGCGGCTTCGTCAACTGCATCCCCGTCTTCATCGCCCAGGAGAACTACTGGGCCCGCCGCTTCGAGAAGGCCGGACTGCCGATCGTCGGCGACGACATCAAATCGCAGGTCGGCGCGACGATCGTGCACCGCATGCTCGCCCGACTGTTCCAGGACCGCGGCGTCAAGCTGGCGCGCACCTCGCAGCTCAACGTCGGCGGCAACATGGACTTCTACAACATGCTCGAGCGGGAGCGGCTCGAGTCGAAGAAGATCTCGAAGACGCAGGCCGTCACGTCGCTTCTCGACCATGAGATGGACGCGGACGACGTCTACATCGGCCCCTCCGACTACGTGCCCTGGCTGACCGACCGCAAGTGGGCGCACATCCGGCTCGAGGGCGAGGCCTTCGGCGACGTGCCGCTCACGATGGAGGCGAAGCTCGAGGTCTGGGACTCGCCCAACTCGGCCGGCATCGTCATCGACGCCGTCCGGCTCGGCAAGCTGGCGCTGAACCACGGCATCGGCGGGCCGCTCGAGGCCGCGAGCGCCTACCTCATGAAGTCGCCGCCGGTCCAGTACCCGGACCCGGTCGCCCGCGACATGATCGAGGCCTTCATCGAGGAGTACGGCGGCGCACCGAAGCTGCCCGGCAAGGGCAAGGTCCGCGCCGCCGAGACGACGGCGTAGCCGGTCGCGGCGCTCGGCCGGCGGCGGTCGCCGTTGCGCGAGACCATGGCCGAGCGAGCCGGAGGCGACCGAGTCCGCTGCGGCGTGGGAGCTAGGCTCCCGGCGTGGCCCGCGACGCGTTCTCGATCGCGCAGATCACGCCTTATCCCTGGGAGCAGCACCACGAGGTAAACCGCTTCGTCGAGCGGCTCTCGGACGAGCTCTGCCGGCGCGGCCACCGCGTCGTGGTCGTCGCGCCGTCCGACTCGCGTGAGCTGATCAAGGACGGCCGGGGCAAGATCAGGGCGCTCAAGGACGACCCGGACGCGGTGTTCGACGCCCCGGGCTGCGCGGGGCTCCTCGCCGTCGGCCAGAGCCTGCCGTTCCGCCGCTCGGGCGCGGTCTCGCTGCCGCTCGACGTGTCGCGCACGCTGGAGCAGCTGCTGGAGCGGGCCGAGTTCGACTTCGTCCACGTGCACGAGCCGTTCGCGCCCAGCGCCTCGTCCGCGGCGCTGCTC
>JBJMLJ010000164.1:0-6044 GCA_045805365.1 Thermoleophilaceae bacterium | reverse complement strand
GTTCGCGTATTCGAGCGCCCGCAGGTGCTGTTGTTCAGCGCCGACCGTGGCAGACTTGCCCATCAGACCTCCCCGCAACTCTTGGTGCGTTATCTCGCGGATGCAGTTCCCCGGCGGCCAAGGCGCGGCAGGGGCGATCGTGGGAGCGCGGCACACGTTGACCAGTCGAGTCCGACCGTCCAGAAGGCCACTCTCCCTCGTCGCTCCCGCTTCGTCGAGGCCAACTCCACTAAAGCCCAGGGTCCCCGACGAGTCAACCCTTGAGCCGGGGGACAGGCCCGCTAAGAGCGGCCTTTTCGTGGGGGGTATGTTTAGCCGTCCTTTAGTAAGAGCCGGCGTGTCACGGCGAGTACAGTCCGTCGGAGATGCGCTCGACGAAGATCGTCGCGACCATCGGTCCCGCCTCCCGGGATCCGGAGGTGCTCGAGCGCCTGATCGCGGCCGGGGTGGACGTCGCCCGGCTCAACTTCGCCCACGGCGATCCGTCCCAGCACGCCGAGACCGCGGCCGCCGTGCGCGCCGCCGCGGAGCGAGTCGGCAGGCAGGTGGCGATTCTCGGTGACGTTCCCGGGCCGAAGCTGCGCATCGGGCCGGTCGCCGGCGGCGTGGCCGAGCTCGGCCGCGGCTCCACGGTCGTCCTCACGCCGAGTGAGGTCGAGGGAACCGCCGAGCGGCTGCCCGTCGCCTGGGAGGGGCTCGCCGAGCTGATGGCCGAGGGCGACGTCTGCTACCTCGCCGACGGCGCGGTCCGGCTGCGGGTGGACAGCATCACCAACGGCGAGGTGCTCGCGAAGGTCGAGGTCGGGGGCGTGGTCGCCTCGCGTCAGGGGCTCAACCTGCCGAACGTCACGGTCTCGCTCCCCGCCGTCTCCGAGGAGGACATCGCGCTGATCGACGCCGGGCTCGACATGGGCGTCGACGCGTTCGCCCTGTCCTTCGTCCGCCGCCGGGAGGACCTGGAGCCGGTCCGCGAGCACCTGCGCGAGCGGGGCAGCGACGCGCCTCTGATCGCCAAGGTCGAGAAGCCGCAGGCCGCCGCCAACGCCGAGGAGATCGTGGACGCCGCCGACGGGATCATGGTTGCCCGCGGGGACCTCGGCATCGAGCTGCCGATCGAGGAGGTCCCCCTGGTGCAGAAGCGTCTGCTCGCGCTGGCGGGGCGGCGGGCCAAGCCGACGATCACCGCCACCCAGATGCTCGAGTCGATGGTCCACTCCACCCGGCCCACCCGCGCCGAGGTCGCCGACGTGGCCAACGCGATCTTCGACGGCACCGACGCCGTGATGCTCTCCCAGGAGACCGCGGTCGGCCGCAACCCGGTCGCGGCCGTGGAGATGATGGCGTCGATTGCCGAGACCGTGGAGCGCGACCTGCCCTACGGCCGCTGGCTCGCCGAGCGTGGCCCGCAGGCCAACAACCAGTACCACGCGATCGCCTTCGGGGCCGTGGGCGGCGTCTACCAGCTCGGGCTCAAGGCGATCGTATGCCCGACCAACACGGGCGCGACGGCTCGGCTGATCTCGGCCTACCGGCCGAAGGCGCCGGTGCTGGCCCTTTCCCCGCGGCCCGAGATCGTGCGCCGCTGCTGCCTCCTGTGGGGTGTCCAGGCGGCCGTGCACGCGGAGGTCCCGGACACGATCGACCTGCTCGAGAGCTGCGCCCAGGCTGCGGTCGAGGCCGGCCTCGCGCAGCCGGGCGACCAGATCGGGATCACCGCCGGGCTGCCGCCGGGCAAGGCCGGTGGGACCAACCTGTTCAAGGTGCACCGGGTCGAGTAGCGGTTGCACATGCCCGATCAGATGACCTGGTCGGCGCTCGGCGAGGGCGAGCGCTGGTGGTTTCTCGGGACTCTCGCGATCCTCCGTGTGCCGGGCGAGGCCGTCGGCGGCCGGTATTCGCTGATCGAGTTCCTTTTCCCGCACCACGCCTCGCCGCCCAGGCACTCGCACCCCTATGACGAGAGCCTGATCGTGATCGAGGGGCAGCTGACCATGGTCGCCGGGGAATCGCGTTTCGGGCTCGCCCCCGGGGGAGTCGTAGCGGCGCCGCAGGGCGTTCCCCACACGTTCCGGGTGGAGAGCGAGACGGCGCGCGTGCTCGCACTGAGCACCCCCGCGGGCCTCGAGGACATGGTCCGCGACGGCAGTGTCCCCGCCGCGGAGGCAACGCTGCCCCCGCCGGACACGCCTCGTCCCTCAGCCGAGGCGATCGAGGCCGTGTTCGCGAAGCACGGCCAGGTCAACCACGGGCCTCCGCTCGGCCCGAACGACTAGGCGACCGCTAGCCCGCCACCGGGACGGTCCGCTCGTCCTGGAGCTTCGACAGCACGCCCTGCATCTCGCCCGTGACCTGCTCGTAGACCTCCTCGTGGTCCGCGTCGGCGCCGAAGCGCTCGATCAGGTCGATCGGCGGCAGGACCTCGATCGTGATCTTCGCGGGGAGGGGAAGGCGGACGGGCAGGTCGAGCAGGCTGACGCCGAACGGCGGGGCGAACGCAACCGGGAGGACCTTGATGCGGGTCTTGTCGGCCCAGCCGGTAGCCCTCGCGACGCGCTGGCCGCGGGTGACGAAGAGCGCCGTCTCCTGGCCGCCGATGGCGACGACCGGGACGATCGGCACGCGCCGCTCGAGGGCGAGCCTGACGAAGCCCTTCCGGCCGCCGAACTCGATCCGGGCCGAGTGCCAGCTGGGCCTGAAGGTCTCGTAGTCGCCGCCCGGATAGACGAGCACGGGGGCGCCCTTGTCGAAGGCCCTGCGCGCGTTGTCGTGCGAAGCCGACACGGTGCCCCAGCGGCTGAGGCCGGTCGCGGGCCAGCGGGCGGCCACGTCGTGTGCGAGCTGATGGAAGCGCCGCTCCGGCCCGAAGTGCTCGTAGAACTCGCCGGCGAAGACGAACGAGTCGGCGATCATCGTCCCGCCCGAGTGGTTCCCGACGAGCAGCGCCGGCCCCTCGGAGGGGATGTTGTCGAGCCCGCGGACCTCGCCGCGGAAGTACGTGCCCATGACGAAGCGCCAGACCGGCAGCACGCGGCGGATGTAGTCGGGATCCCAGGCGTCGATATCGTGGCCGTCCAGCGTCCGCCTGGGATGAAGCAGGTCGCCAATCGCCACCTCGCCCCAGGCGGCAGCGGCATCGACGGTCTTGGCGCCGGCGCGGAATGCGGAACCCAGAAGGGACATGCTTTGACCGTCCCCGAGGCCCGAAATCAGGAAACGACTAAGCGCTCGCCTTGTGCCGCTTTCGGTATGAGCGGGCCTTCTCCACGTTGCCGCAGCTGTCCATCGAGCACCAGCGCCCCGACTGGTTCTTCGAGCGGTCGTAGAAGGCCCATTCGCAGTCGTCGCGGCGGCAGGCCTTGAGGCGCTGCCACGAGCCGTCGCTGCGGGCGGTCGCGACGATCGCCATCAGCTGCGCGATCGCGCCGTCCACGCCCACCGCATCCGGCACGAGCTCGGGCTCGCCCAACGTGAAGCTGAGCCGCACCCCGGCCCGGCTGGCCGCGCGATCGAGCCGCTGCACCGCGGCGTCGTCGAGCTCCTCGCCGTTGTTGGCGAGCAGCAGCGCCCGTAGGCCCTCGCGGACGTCGATCGCCCGGCGCAGGTCGCCCTCGCTGACCGGCTCTTCGGCGCTCATCAGGCCGCGCTCGGCCAGCCACTGGCGCAGCGCCTCGGGGGTCTCGAGCTCCTCGTCATAGGGATCGGGGTCGAGGCTGTTGACGAAGCGCTGGACCAGCGCGAGCGGCTCGGGAGCCGGCTTGCTCGATTCGTGGCTATGTTCTTCCGACATGGTTTCGGTGGTCACGGCAGAAGCCTCGCTAATAGAGGGTATCAGTAGATCGTAACTTGCAAAATGTGTTTGGTGGTGTAGTATACCTGCTAATGATGAACACCGGTTACGACCTCACGAAATCGCAGGTGGACCCGTTTCACGGGAGAGACCACATCAAGGAGGCGGAGATGGACGGGGCGATCACGATCAGGCTTTCGACCGACAGCGATCAGCACGAGCTGGCCCGACTGGCGGAGCTCGACAGCAGCAGGGCCCCGCGCGGCAACGTGATGCTTGCGTTCGTCGAGGGCGAGCTGCGCGCCGCGGTGGCGCTCGACTCCGGCGATGCCGTGGCCGATCCGTTCTACCCCAGCGCCGAGCTCGTCGAGCTCCTGCGCATGAGCGCGCAGCAGCCCGACGGCGCGATCGGCCACGGGCTGCGGGCCTTCCGGCACGCGGCGGAGGCAGCGTGATGAGCTCGCTGATCAACTGGGAGGTCGCGCGCGGACGCGCGGATGAGCTTCGGACGGCCGGCCTGCGGCCCGGCAGGGACTTCCCAGGCGACCGCGGGCGTCAGCAGCACCACGATGTGTTCGGTGCCCGGGCTCTCGAGCTCGGCGAACATGTCCTGCGCCCGCTCCAGCGGCACCCTCGCGGTAACTAGGAGGGCCTAGCGAAACGACTAGCGAAACTCGCCACGGTTAGTCCCGCAGCCCCACAGCTTCGAGGGCCTGAGCTTTCTCATCGAAGCCATCCTGACGAAGCAGCTTGCCGTCGCGAACGGTGAACAAGTATGCCCACCGCCGCTCAACCCAGATGCCGCTGCGGAGGCCCCGCAACTTGAGCAGCGCCATGACGAGCACCATGTCGGGCGGAAGGTCGAGGATCTCTTCCTCCTGCCAGTCCCACTCCGACCAGTTGCGCTGCCACCCGGCGAAGTAGCGCCTCAGGCCGTCCACGCCCGCCGTGGTCGCGGCTCCCGGAAGCTCGGACGATTCGGTCATCTCGAACCCTGGGTCGCACAATGCGATGGCGATCCCGGTGTCGTCCCCGTTGCAAGCGGCTATCCATGCCCGCACCAGGTCCACGTTCTCCCGCGACATCGCCCGCTCAGTATCTCGCAGGCGGGGCGTGGCGACTACTAGCCGCTCAGGAAGGGACCTGCGCCGGTGGCTCGTCGGGCACCGAGTCCCTGACCTGCTCGAACACGTCGAGCGCCCGGTCGAGGTGCTCGCGCTCGTGCGTGGCCATCACGCTCGTGCGCAGCAGCGCGCCGCCGCGCTGCACGGCCGGGTAGAGGGCCACGTTCACGTAGACCCCCGCGTCGTAGAGAGCCTTCCAGAAGAGGACCGCGCGCCAGTCGTCGCCGATGACCACCGGGACGATTGGCGTGACGAGCTCCGAGCCATCCGGCAGGCGCGTGGGCTTGACCACGTCGAAGCCGAGCTCCGCCAGCCGGTCGTGGAGGTAGCGGGCGTTGGCGAGCACGCGCGCGAACAGCTCCGGCCCCTCAGGCGAGCGGATGATGCGGAGTGCGCCCAGCGCGGCGCCCACGGCGGCCGGTACGGCCGAGGCGGTGAACATGAACGAGCGGGACTGGACCCGGAGGAAGTCGATGACGTCGCCCGGGCCGGCGATGAACCCGCCGCAGGAGGCAAGCGACTTGGAGAACGTGCCCATCCGAAGGTCGACCTCGTCCTCGACCTCGTACAGCTCGGAGGCCCCCGTACCGCGGGCGCCCAGGACGCCAACGCCGTGCGCCTCGTCGACCATCAGCCGGGCGCCGTGCTCGCGGCAGAGGCGCGCGATCTCCGGCACGTCGGCGAGGTCGCCCTCCATCGAGAAGACCCCGTCGACCACGACGAGCACAGCCCCGCCGTCGCCCTCTGCGCGCTCGAGCATCGTCTCGAGCTTGTCGAGCCGGCCGTGCCGGAAGGGGCGGACGCGCGCCCGCGACATCGAGACGGCGTCGAGGATCGAGGCGTGGTCGCCGGCGTCGCAGATGACGGTGTCGCCCGGGTCGAGGAGGGTGGCGATGCAGCCGGTATTGGCCAGGTAGCCGGCCGTGTAGACGAGGGCGTCCTCCTCCCCGTACCAGTCGGCGAGCTCGCGTTCCAGCTCGAGATGGATCGGGAGTGTCCCGTTCATGAAGCGGGAGCCGGTGACCCCTGTTCCGTACTGGTCGAGGGCCTCGTGGGCCGCGCGCTTGACCCGCTCGTCGCCCGTCAGCCCGAGGTAGTTGTTCCCTCCGAGCATGATCCGACTTTGGCCCTCC
>JBJMLJ010000163.1:0-2029 GCA_045805365.1 Thermoleophilaceae bacterium | reverse complement strand
TGACTAGGCTCGCCCCGGGGGCGTCTCAACCGAGAAACGGAAGGGGCAGCACATGGCGGAGACGGTGATTCGGTCGCGCGGCGACGGTCGCGGGATCTGGATGCTCGGCGGGCTCTATGAGGTGAAGACCTCGACCGACGAGACGGACGGCCAGGCAACCGTCATGGAGATGCTTATCCCGCCCGGGATGGGCCCGCCCCCGCACTCCCATCCCGGCGGCGAGTCCGTGTACGTGCTCGGGGGCGCCATCAAGTACCACATCGCCGGCCAGGAGCACGACGGCGGCCCGGGCGACTTCTTCCACGTTCCAGCGGGAACCGAGGAGAACTTCGAGCCGGTCGGCGACTCGAACGTACGGCTCCTCGTGATCTACACGCCCGGCGGGATCGAGAAGTTCTTCCAGGAGGCCGGCGAGCCCGCCCAGACGAACGAGCTGCCGCCACCGCCGAGCGAGCCGCCCGACCTCGAGCGCATCGTCGAGATCGGCGAGCGCCACGGGATGCACTTCAAGCTGCCCGCCGAGGCGTAGGCAGGGCCCGGAAGCGGGCCGGCTCAGAGCTGCTGGTCGCCGTTCCCGGCCAGGATCTGGTTGGCCACGGACCTGACGGCGTTGGACGGGATGGCGAAGCCCACGCCCGTGCTGCCGCCGGACTCGCTTGCGATCTGGGCGTTCATCCCGATCACGTTGCCCTGGGAGTCGAGGAGGGGCCCGCCCGAGTTTCCGGGGTTGATCGGCGCGTCCGTCTGGATCGCGCCGCTGACGGTGTGGTTGTTCGGGGAGGTGAGGCTGCGGCCAAGTGCGCTGACCACTCCGACGGTGAGCGAGCCCTCGAGCCCGTAGGGGCTGCCGATGGCGATCACGCCATCGCCGACGGTGGCCTTGGAGGAGTCGCCGAAGCTCAGCGGCTGCAGCCTGGCGCCGTCGACCCCCTTCACGCGGATCACCGCGACGTCGGCCGACGCGTCCTGCCCGACCACGTCCGCGCTGGCCTTGGAGCCGTCCGCGAACTTCACCTCGATCGAGCTCGCCCCGTCGACGACGTGCTCGTTGGTCACGATGTCGCCCTTCTTGTCGACGACGATGCCCGAGCCCTCGCCCGTCGTCTGCGCGGCCCCGAACGGCCCGGCTTGGGCCTGCGACTGGACCGTGATGTCGACGACCCCCTGCTTGCTGCGGTTGTAGACGCCGCTCACGGTCGATGCGCCCGTGTCGGACGCAGCGCTCGTCGGGGCCTGCGAACTGGTCACGACGCGGGTGGTCTGGCCGTCGCCGCCACCGAGGGCGGCCACGGCTCCCGCGCCTCCGCCGACGCCGAGGAGCAGCGCGGCGAGGAGGGTCGCGCCTGTGCGGGAGTTCCGGGTCATGAGGATGACCCTGGCGGGGAACCCTGAACGCGAGCTTCAGCGGACGTGTGAGTTCGCTAAGAAAACGAGGTCCTTCACGATCCCGGCCGGTTCGTCTTCGAGCCGGCGGCGGGTTACCCGGAGGAGCCGGAAGCCGGCGACCTGTAGCGCAGCGTCTCGCAGCGGGTCGGCCTCGAAGGCCAGGCGGCGCGCGTGGAAGGTGCGGCTGTCGAGCTCGACCACGAGGCGGTGCGCTCTCCAGACGAAGTCGACCTCGTGGCCCACCACGATGACGTTGATCTCGGGCTCCGGGAGCCCGGCCTTGCGACAGAGGTCGAGGAAGTCCCGCTCGAGGTCCGTGCGCGTGCGGGGAGGCTCGTCGAACGACTCACCGAGGATGGCGCGGAGCGGCTTGATGCCCCGCCGGCCGGGGTTTCTCACGCAGGTCGCCTCGATCTCGTCGAGATCGAACAGGTATCTCCGCTCGGCCTCCTCGAGGGCCCGCTCGAGCTCCCATTTCCGGGCGGTCTCGGCGAAGTCGAGGAGCGTCCGGGCTATGGTGGTGATGGGGACGCCGGTGAGGACGGTGACATCGTCGGGGTGGAGATGCCGGACGCGATGGAGCCGGACGCCGTCCCGTCGATGCCGGCCTCGATCGGCGACGGTCACGTGGATGATCGGGCTC
>JBJMLJ010000162.1:0-16965 GCA_045805365.1 Thermoleophilaceae bacterium | reverse complement strand
GACGCGATCACCATTTTCACTACCTCCTTGTCTGCTCGCCGGAGATGATCACCGCGCACCGGGCCCCGCACCAGGCAGCGCGCACGACAGTCGCCGGGGATGGCAGCCTCTCCGAGGTGGCTATGGTCACTGCGTGGCCATTCGCGTCGCCGTGGGTGAGGACAGCCTCATAGTCCGCGAGGGCTTGGAGCAGCTGCTGGCCGCTTCGCCCGCCATCGAAATCGTTGCGTCGTGCGGCGACTTGGACTCGCTGCTCGTGGCCGTCGACGGGCATGAGCCCGATGTGGTCCTCACCGACATCCGGATGCCGCCGTCCAGGTCGGACGAGGGCATCCAGGTGGCCACTCGCCTGCGCGAGACCCATCCTGAGATCGGCGTGGTGGTGCTGAGCCAGTTCTCCGACCCGACCTACGTGCTCAGCCTCCTCGAGTCCGGTTCGGACCGCCGCGGGTACCTGCTCAAGGAGAGAGTGCACAACCGCGGTGAGCTGGTCTCCGCGATCGACGCCGTGGCCCAGGGCGGCTCCGTGATCGATCCGAAGATCGTGGAGGTGCTCGTCACGGCGAAGGCTCGCGCCGAGCGCTCGCCGCTGTCTCAGCTCACTCCCCGCGAGCAGGAGGTGCTTTCCGAGATCGCGAAGGGCAAGAGCAACACCGCGATCGCGGACTCCCTCGTCCTGACCAAGCGCGCGGTCGAAAAGCACATCAACTCGATCTTCATGAAGCTCGGCATGGCGAGCTCCGACGATGTGAGCAAGCGCGTGAAAGCGACGCTGCTGTTCCTCGCCGAGACCGAGTGGGACCTCGAGGCTCGACCCTCGGCCGAGTCCGACGTCCAGTCGTAGACAAGCGGGGGGTGAGGCCCGCCTCTCCCCGCGGACACCTGCGGGCGCCATTGCGCTGATCGGCTCCGGCGGGGTTCCATAGTCGACGTGAGCTCACCGGCACCGTCCCGGCAGCATCGCCGCTTGGCGCTGTCGCTGATCGTGGTGGCGTCCCTACTCGGCTTCCTTGCGGTCTTCGCGGTGTGGGCGAACCGCCAGCTGCTCGACACGAACAACTGGACGGACACGAGCACCAAGATGCTCGAGAACGACCACATCCGGGGTCAGCTCGCGTTATTCCTGACCGACCAGCTCTACGCCAACGTGGATGTCAAGGGGCAGCTGCAACAGGCGCTCCCGCCCCAGGTGAAGCCCCTCGCCGGTCCGGCCGCCAGCGGCCTCAAGAACTTCGCCGGGCAGGCCATCAACCAGCTGCTGGAGCGGCCGCGCGTCCAGAAACTGTGGGAGCAGGCCAACCGGCGCGCTCACAAGCGTTTCCTCGACGTGGTCGAGGACCGCGGCACCAACGTCTCGACGGCTAACGGCAACGTCACCCTCGACCTCAAGACGCTGTTGGGCCAGAGCGAGAGCCGGGTTGGCGTCGCGGTGGCGAACAAGCTCCCCGCCGGCGCGGCACAGATCACCATCATGAGATCGAACCAGCTCGAGACCGCGCAGGACCTCGTGCGCTTCATGAGGGCGCTCGCAATTGCCCTGGTGCTCCTCTCCCTCGCCTTGTTCGCGCTGGCGATCTATCTCGCCAGGGGCTGGCGGCGCGAGGCACTGCGGGCGACCGGCATCGGCTTCGTGGCGGCCGGCGCCGCCGCGCTCGTCGCGAGGGGGCTCGCCGGCAACGCGGTCGTCGGCGCCCTGGCCACGACCGAGTCGGTGCGGCCGGCGGCGGACGCGGCCTGGAGCATCTCCACCTCGCTTCTCGTGCAGGCCGCGACGGCCACGATCGCCTACGGCGTCGTCATCGTGTTCGCCGCCTGGCTCGCCGGGCCGACCCACGCGGCCGTGGCGACCCGGGCCGGGCTCGCCCCGTGGCTACGCGAGGCGCGCTTCGCCTACGGCGGCCTCGCGATCATCGTCCTCCTCGTGATCGCCTGGGGACCGACCCCGGCCACCCAGAAGGTGCTCCCGGTCCTGTTCATGATCGTCCTGCTGATCGTGGGCACCGAGGTTCTGCGACGGCAGGCCGCCCGCGAGAATCCCGAGGCAAGCCGCGAGGCGACCACCCATCGCATGCGGATCTGGCTGGCCGGCCTGGCGGGCCGGACGAGCAGCCTGCGGTCTGCGAACAGCGGGGGCAGCCGCACCGAGGAGCTCGAACGGCTCGGCAAGCTGCGGGACCAGGGAATCCTCGATGACGCCGAGTTCGAGCGCGAAAAGGTTCGCATCCTCGGCAACAGCTCTCCTGCCGTCGGCTGACCCGGCGGCGATGCCGCGGATGCCCTCATGAGCCGCCGCCTCGACCGCACGACCCCGGCGCTGGTACTGACGCTGCTGGCCTTCGTGGCGTTCGGCATGGTGCGCGTTGCGGCGCCGGTCAGCGCGTTGGGGGTGGTGTTCAAGGAACCCCTCGGTTTCGCGGTCGTCGCGGCCATCACGGCGCTGGCGGGCGCGGCGCTGCTCTTCGTCAGGCCGATCGAGCTCGCAGTCTCGCGGCGGCTGGCAGGACCTTCGCGTCTCCCATCCGACTCGGAGCTGGAGCGGCTGGGAGGGATGCTGGAGCGAATCGGGGGCCGCGCCGGCATCGATCCGGGGAGGCTGATCCTCCGTGTACTGGACGACGGCGGGATCAACGCCAGCGCCGGCGCGGGCCACCTGTTGTTCGTCACCACCGCCGCCCTCCGCCTGCCGGACGAGCAGCTCGAGGCGATCCTCGCGCACGAGCTGGGCCACCACCGAGGGCTTCACCCCATCGCCGCTCTTGTGGTCTGGTGGCTGAGCCTGCCAGGGATCGCGTTGGCGGCCGTTTACCGCTTCCTGCGCCGCACCGTCGGGACGATCGGGGCGCGCTTCGGCAGTCTCGGGCGCCTGCTGGCCGTGCCGGTGCTCGTCCTGCTGGTGATCTGGCAGGTCACGGTGATGTGGCTCTTCTACGTCGCAGACCTGCTCTCGAAGCGCGCCGACCGCCTGTCGGAGTTCTCAGCCGACGGCGCAGCCGCCCGGTGGGGGTATGGCGGACAGCTTGCCGAGGCGCTGGAGTCCGCCGCGGGGCAGGAGGACGAGGTCACCAGCCGGATCGCCCGCCTCATGGCCGACCATCCGCCGGTGGGAGAGCGGATCCTGCGCCTCAGGGAGGCATAGGTGGTGCACGCACGATCCCGATTCGGCAGTACGCCCCATTGCCGCAGCCGGCCCTCCCAAGGAGGCTCTGGCCAAGGCACTCGGCTGAAAAGGAGCTACGAGGTGGAAGCAAGCGGTTACAAGGTGAGGGGAGCAGGTCGCGCTGTCTTTGCCGGCGTCCTGCTCCTGGTCGCAGGCACCCTCAACATCATCTACGGAATCGGCGCGATCTCCGACGCCAAGTTCTTCGTGAACGACACGAGGTACGTGTTCTCGAGCCTCCATACCTGGGGTTGGATCACCGTGATACTCGGGGTAATCCAGCTGACCGCCGGGTTCTCGCTCTTCGCCGGCGGAGCCTACGGACGCGTCATAGGGGTGGCCGCCGCCACCATCGGCGCTATCGGTGCCCTGCTGGCGGTGGGTGGGCACTATCCGTTCTGGTCGCTCGGGATCTTCGCGCTCTGCGTGGTCGTCATCCACGGCCTCCTCGTCTACGGCGAGCCCGAGACGAGGTGATCCCCGCGGGGATCTCCCCGCCGATGTCCGGTTAGCCGCTCGGATGTGGTGCCTGCCCGCGTGAGCAGAGGCAGGCCGCCACCCTTGGACGCCTTCGGTCCCGTCGGCAGACTGGACGAGCGGCCCCTATGAGGAGAGGTCTTTCATGAGCAACCCGTCCGACGAGATCCAGCGCCAGGTCCTGCCGATCCCCGACCGGCCCTACCAGGGGCTCGTCACATACGACGCCAAGGATCCGGACACCGCGTTCCCGCCGATCGAGCCGCTTCGGCCGCCGGCGGATGCGCCCAACGTCCTCATCGTCCTGCTCGACGACATCGGGTTCGGCGCCGCCAGCGCGTTCGGCGGGCCTTGCAGGACGCCGACGGCGGAGCGCCTGGCGGAAGGCGGCCTCAAGCTCAACCGCTTCCACACAACGGCGCTGTGCTCACCAACCCGCCAGGCGCTGCTCACCGGGCGCAACCATCACTCGGCCGGCATGGGAGGCATCACCGAGATCGCCACCTCCGCTCCTGGCTACAACTCGGTACGCCCGGACGACTGCGCGCCGCTGGCCGAGACGCTCAAGCTGAACGGCTACTCGACCGCGCAGTTCGGCAAGTGCCACGAGGTGCCGGTCTGGGAGACAAGCCCGATGGGACCGTTCCGGCAATGGCCCACCGGCAGCGGCTTCGAGTACTTCTACGGGTTCATCGGCGGGGAAACCAACCAGTACTTCCCGGCGCTGTACGAGGGCACGACGCCCGTAGAGCCGGCGAAGACACCGGAGCAGGGCTACCACCTGACCGAGGATCTGGCCGACAGGGCGATCGGATGGGTGCGGCAGCAGAAGGCCTTGATGCCGGACAAGCCGTTCTTCATGTACTTCGCCCCGGGCGCGACTCACGCGCCACACCAGGCACCCAAGGAGTACATCGACCGCTACAAGGGGCAGTTCGACGACGGCTGGGACGCGCTCCGCGAGCGGACCCTCGCCCGCCAGAAGGAGCTGGGCGTGGTGCCGCCCGAGACCGAGCTGACCGCCCGCCACGAGGAGATTCCGAGCTGGGAGGAGACGCCCGACGACCTCAAGCCGGTGCTGGCGCGCCAGATGGAGGTCTACGCCGCCTTCCTCGAGCACACCGACCACCAGGTCGGCCGGGTCATCGATGCGGTCGAGGACCTCGAGGTGCTCGGGGACACGCTCGTCTACTACATCGTGGGCGACAACGGCGCGAGCGCCGAGGGCAGCCCTACCGGCACGTTCAACGAGATGTTCGTCCTCAACGGCGTCGCGGCGCTCGAGACGACCGAGTTCATGGCTTCGCGGATCGATGACTTCGGCGGTCCGGACGCGTACAACCACTACGCGGTGGGCTGGGCGCACGCGATGGACACGCCTTACCAGTGGACCAAGCAGGTTGCCTCGCACTGGGGCGGCACCCGCAACGGCACAGTCGTGCACTGGCCGAACGGCTTCGAGGCGCGCGGCGAGGTGCGTCCGCAGTTCCACCATGTGATCGACGTCGCCCCGACCGTGCTCGACGTCGCGGGGCTGCCCGCGCCCACCTTCGTGCACGGCATCCAGCAGAAGCCGATCGAGGGCGTGAGCATGCGCTACTGCTTCGACGACGCACACGCCGCGGAGCGCCGCGAGACGCAGTACTTCGAGATGTTCTGCAACCGCGGCATCTACCACAAGGGTTGGACGGCGGTCACGCGTCACAGCACGCCCTGGGTAGTGGGCACCGAGCTGCCCCCGTTCGCGGACGACGTCTGGGAGCTCTACGACACGACCAGGGACTGGAGCCAGGCGCACGACCTGTCCGCCGAGATGCCCGACAAGCTCGAAGAGCTCAAGCGCCTGTTCCTGATCGAGGCGGTCAAGTACGGCGTGCTGCCGCTCGACGACAGGCGGGTGGAGCGCTTCCTGCCGGCCCTCGCCGGCCGCCCGTCGCTCGTGCAGGGAAACCGTCAGCTCCTGTTCTCGGGGATGGGCCGACTGAGCGAGAACTCGGTGCTCAACATGAAGAACAGGTCCCATGCCGTGACCGCCGACATCGTGGTTCCCGACGGCGGGGCGAGCGGCGTGCTGATCGCCCAAGGCGGAGCCTTCGGCGGCTGGAGCCTCTACCTCGATGACGGCCGCCCGAAGTACTGCTACAGCCTGTTCGGCATGCAGCGCTTCTACGCTGAGGCCGACTCACGCGTCCCGGCGGGCAACCACCAGGTGCGGATGGAGTTCGCCTACGACGGCGACGGGCTGGGCAAGGGTGGTGCGGCCGCGCTCTACGTCGATGGCGACAAGGTCGGCGAGGGCCGAATTGAGAACACGATCCCGATGATCTTCTCCGCCGACGAGACGGCGGACCTGGGCAGCGACACCGGCACGAGCGTCAGCGACGACTACACGGGCGAGACCAGCCACTTCACCGGCGACATCAACTGGGTCGAGCTCGACGTCGACGAGGCCGCCGAGGACGCCGACCACGTGGTATCGGCGGAGGAGCGCCTGCGCATCGCGATGGCTCGGCAGTAGATGGATCGCCCGAGAAGCCCCCGGGTCCTGCTCGTCTACTACACGTACACGCAACAGGCCCTGAAGGTGGTCGAGGCGATGACCTCGGTGCTCGAAGGGCGAGGCTGTGAGGTCGAGCGGGCGGCGATCGAGTTCACCGACCCGCGCTACCGGGACCGCTTCTCGCGGTTCCCGCTCGGACGCCCCTTCCTCACCGTCCTCGGCATGCTTCCCGCGCAGCTCCGGCGGGCGACCGGCGAGATCCGCATTCCCGACCAGGCGAGCGGGCGAGACTACGACCTCGTCTGCATCGGTTCGCCGACCTGGTGGCTCACGACCAGCATGCCGATCCGCTCCTACCTCGAGTCGGACGCGGCCGCTTCGGTCCTCGACCGCACCCGCTTCGCGGCTTTCGTCGTCTGCCGTCGGTACTGGCGGAACAACCTGAAGACGGTGAAGAAGCTCGGAACCAGGCGCGGGGGTCAGTACGTGGACGGCATCCGTTTCACCTACCTCGGCGGCCAGGTTCGCTCGCTGCTGTCGCTGATCAGCTATCTCGGGAGCGGCGAGTACCGCGACCGCTACCTGGGCCTGAGAATCCCCCCGACCAACCTTCAGCCCGAGGACCTGGACAGCGCGCGGGAGTTCGCGGCGAAGCTCGCGGATGAATTGATCGAGGCCGACAAGCCCGCCGCGAAGCCGCTGACGACGGCGTAGGCCTACGTCGAGAAGACGGTGGCCCAGTCGTTCTTGATGCTGGCGACCGTCCAGCCGCTCGTAGCGGCCTGCTCCAGCGCTTGCTCAGCACCGCCTGTGTAGTCGAACTCGCGCTCGCCATCGTCGTGCAGGACGAGCATCGAGAGAAACGGCCTGTCGGGATGCTGGGTGAACTCGAGCATCGGAATATCTAGGCCCGGTCACCGCCGCCCACGTCGGGACCCGATCCGTCGGGCATGCCCCCCATCACAGGTCTGGGCTCCGAATGCAAGATTGGCGCAACTTTCCGGGTTCCTGCTCCAGCCGATCTACCAACCTGTGCCAGCGCGATCGCCGGCCCCACCCGATGTTCAGGTACTGGAGCCGCATCCGCATGGAGCAGACCTTCGCTCACTGCCTCTTGCGAAGCGTCGCGACTGGAATGTGGCCAAAACAATCAGGTTGTGGTTCGCCGCTATGTCTGGAGAGGGCCCCGGCGGTACCCCTGTGTTCCCCGTAATCCAGCAACGTAGGGAGCCGCTGCCGTTCGCCGCGCGGCCTCGAGGGAAGCCCTGCTGGGGGTGCGTGCCGTCTCATCGTTGACCGGTGTACGCCCTTGTCCGGCGGCGTAGACCAGTGGGAGTGTGGACATCCACGAATGGAGGTCTGTGATGGAGGTTGTGGCAGTTTCCACGTTCGGAGGGGTTGTGATGGGGGTCGTGTTCGTCTGCATCTGGGTCGCTCTGGCCTTCTGGCCAGCCCGCGTCGCCGGCCGCAAGGGACACAGCTTCTTCGGCTACTTCATCCTCAGCCTGTTCTTCTTCCCGCTGGCGCTGATCATGGCTTACATAGTCGGAGATCGCACCCAGCCGGCCTTGGGCTGACGGCAACCGACCGCAGAGCCTCGCCCGCGGCATCGGCGTAGGCGGCATTACCCGGGGTTGAGGCGAACGAACCGAACTGCCGCCCCGTTTGGCGGGGTGAGAGGAAGGGATCGGGATGTACAGGGCTCAAACCGACACCGTCGCAGAGCGTCTCAGCGGCGAGCAACCAGCGCTGGGGCACAATGGGCGGCCGAGCGACGCCACGACGCGCGTCGACGCCACGATCGCGTACCTCTTGCTGAAGGAGGCCTTCCGCCGCACCGCAGGAGTCACATCCTTCTTCGGGATCCTGATCGCGATCGGCGCACTGGCCCACGAACTCCGCCGTATCGCAGCGCCGGCGCTTAGCAGAGCCCGGCCGAGCCGCCCATCATTCGTCAGCATGATGATCGCGATCGCCGTGCTCAGGGAGCCACTCCGGAGCATCGCCGGGGATCCGGCTAGGAGCACCCGCTACGCCGGCAGGACGATTGCTCTGGGCCTGCTGGCGCCGGCGGTCCGCCGCATCGCAGCTCTGGCGCTCATGCTCCGGGCGGCGGCACGCGGAGTCCGGGCTGCACTACGTAGCGTGTTCGGCGGCTAGTAGCCCACACCTGCGAAAAGCGGTTGGGACCAGCAGCGGACGTGTCGGCTGGCGCTCGCACGCCTCACTGCTCCTGAGCGGGAGCCGTCGTGCAGGCGGCGCTGCCGACCTTGCGCGCCCAGCGTGGTATCGGCGGATGAGCGCCTGCGCATCGCGATGGCCCGGCAGTAGGGCCGGCTACACGTTCCGCGCGCAGCGGAAGCCCATGTTGCCGGTGGAGCTGTTGGCCGTGTTCGAGCTGCGTGCGGCCACGCGGTAGCGGTTGCAGTAGGAGGCGTGGCACAGATACGAGCCGCCGCGGATCACCTTTGCCTCGCCGCGTGGTGGCCCACTCGGGTCCGTCCGCGGGCCGTCGCGGTGGAAGCTCGCATCGAACCAGTCGCGGCACCACTCCCACACGTTGCCGGAGGTGTTGTGAAGCCCATGGCCGTTGGGCGGGAAGGCATCGACAGGGCACGTGCCCAGATAACCGTCCTCGCGGGTATTCGACGAGGGGAAGGTCCCCTGCCACACGTTCATCCGGTGCTCGCCCCCTGGCTCCAGGTCGTCGCCCCAGGGGAGGCGCTTCTGAACGAGCCCGCCCCGGGCGGCGTGCTCCCACTCGGCCTCGGTGGGCAGGCGCAGGCCCGCCCAGCGGCAGTAGGCGCGCGCGTCGCGCCACGAAACGTGCACAACCGGATGGTCGAGCCTGTCGTCGATCGACGACTGCGGTCCCTCGGGGTGGCGCCAGCACGCTCCGTGTACCTGCCGCCACCAGGGCGCCTGCGCGGCCGCTTGCGTATCCGGGAAGCCGTCCGGAAGCAACCCGCCGAAGACGAACGACCAGCCATAGCGCTCGGCATCGGTCACGCGGCCGGTCTGCTCCGCGAACTCCGCGAAGCGAGCATTGGTCACGGCCACCGTGTCGATCCAGAAGGGACTGACCGTGACCGGCCGTACGGGGCCCTCGCCGTCCGCCGGGAAGCCCTCCGGGTCCTGGGTTCCCATCAGGAACTCCCCTGCTTCGAGCAGCACCGCCGTGGAGGGGAGCTCGCCCACGGCCGCGCCGGCAACCATCGAGCCGGCCTCCGTGCCTGCCGAGTCGGGCCGGGAGGGACCGCAGCAGGCCGCGCTCTTGGGTCGGCCGGTCATGACACGGTCCACTGGGCTCGCAGCTTGCCGGCGCGAGTTCGTGACGCCGGGGTCGCTCCGTTGTCGCCGTTCCGGCTAAGCGGGATGCTGCCGCTAACGACCGTTCCGCCGTCCGACGAGCGGATGCTGAGCTCACCGCCCACGGCCGTCAGGCGATCCCGCATGTTGGTGAGGCCCGCGCCCGGCGAGACGGCGGTGTCGAACCCGGCGCCATCGTCGCGCACCTGGAACCTCAGGGCGTGGTCCTGCCTCAGGGAGATCGTGATCGCGCGCGCGTCGCGGGCGTGCTTCGAGGCGTTCTGAAGCGCCTCGAGGCAGCAGAAGTAGACCGCGCTCTCCACGTCCTGCGGATAGCGGCCCACCCCGTCCGGTTGGACGATCGCGGAGATCGGCGCTCTTAGCGCGGCGGCGCCGAGAGCCTCGGCGAGACCACGATCTGCGAGTAGCGGCGGGAAGACCCCATGAGCAAGTGCCCTGATCTCGTCGAGGGTCTCCCCCACCTCCTCACCCAGGGCGTGCAGTTTCTCCAGGCCCTGCGCCGGGTCCCACTCCATCGTCTCCTCCAGCAACTCGAGCTGGATGCGCAGGGCGACGAGGCGCTGCTGGGCCCCGTCGTGCAGATCGCGCTCGATCCGCCGCCTCTCACGATCCGCACTCGCCAGGATGCGGGCCCGTGACTTCCGCACCTCACGCAGCGAGGAGTCGACCCTCGCGGTGAGGCGCTCACTCCTGAGCGCGACCGAGGCGTACGAAGCGACCGCGTCCAGGAACTCTCGCTCGTCTCCCAGTGCCGCGTCGTGGACGATCGCTGCGACCCGACGCTCGCCGTCACGTACCTCGGTCATGCGGTGTCCGGCGTCGAGTTCCGGCGCCGCCACCTTCCGGCCACGTTCGTCTGTCCAGTGACCGTGCGCCTCGTCCGTCCAGTAGAGCACCTGTAGCGAGGGGTCCCCGAGCGCCTCCGACAGCGCAGCGCGCAGCTCCTCCGGCCGGATCGGCGCTTGCACGCGCCTCCCGAGGTCTTGAAGGACCGCTCCGGCGGTGAGGCGGCGTGAGACGAGGCCGAGGAAGAACGCCCCTGCCATCACGGGGACGGCAAGGGCAATCGCCCAGGCCAGCCCGTCGACTACCTCCGAGCCCGGGCTCGCCCGACGGGTGACGAGGGCGATCACGAGAACCGAGCACCGAGCTACGGCAACCGTCAGGACCGGCTCCAGCGTGTGCCGCATCAGCCGGGTCGCTCCGCGGAAGCGGTGGAGGAGCCGGGCCGTGACGGCCAGGAACACCAGCGCCGTGAGCGCTTCCCGAAGCGGAACCAGGAGCGAATCGACGAAAGCAGGCTCCGAGCCGAGCACAAGGAAGGCGTTCCCCGGACACCCGGCGGTGCAGCCCGTGTACGGGCTCGGTACCGGAAAGCTGTCGGCGATCAGCAAGGTGGGCAGGTAGAGCACCGCCACGAGGAGCGCAGCCGCCCAGACGAGCGCCCGATCGACCCGATCCGTGAGACGGCCGGAAGGGAACGCAAGGATGAGGTAGACGAGCCCGACCTCCACCAGCCACCCGGCCACACGCCCGGTGCTGTAGAGGACTTCGTTCCCCGACTCCGCCAGGGTGGTGACGGACCAGCCGAAGCCGACCGTCACCAGAAGCGGCCCGAACCTGTCTTCCGGGCGCCTGTGCCACGCATAGAGACCGACGGCAATCGGCACGCCCACCATGAGCGCGCGGCCGGCCGCGGCGAAGCCTTGGCTGGTAGCAGTGGGACCGGAGAGGGTGACCGCCACGGAGATCCCGCACAGCACGAGACCCGCGGCGCCGGCCGCGGTTAGCTTGAGTTTGAGCCGCGCCTGATTCGGCGTGCTCCTCACACTGCTTCCGAGGGAAAACATCATTGTCTGCACGCTGAGGCCCGCAAGACCGACGCGCCCCTCAAGTCTCGCACGGCGCACGGGCCCGCACATCGGACGGGCCGCCGGTTCGGAGCGGGACATCCGTCCCGGAGTCGTACGTCATTTGGAGCAGGGGTGTTTCGCAGCGATCCGCAGCGGTAAGGTCCATGGGTGCTTGCGACAGCCTCCGTCCACGAGGGGGCACCACGAGTACCGAAGCTCAACTTTCCCTAGGTCAGCCGACGTTCCGACTCGGCTCCGCCGCGTTGCGATCGCGACGGGCTCGCTACGTGGCTGGCGTGATCTTCCTCGCGGCCGCGTACTACGCCGCGGCGAAGCTCGGCCAGACCCTGCGCTACACGGCCTCCGTGTCTGCCGTCTGGCCGCCCGCCGGGCTGGGCATAGCTGCCCTCTACTTGTGGGGGCTCCGCTGGTGGCCGGGCATCCTTCTCGCCGAGCTGGTAGTGAACACCGAGCTGTTCCTTGCGGACAAGGGCCTCCCGCTTGGAAGCCTGCTCGGCCAGCAGACCGGCAACGTGGCCGAGATCGTCGTCGGAGCGATGCTGCTGCGTCGGTTCATCGGTCCCCGCGCCGGCCTGGATCGCGTCGACCAGGTCGGTGGCCTGCTCGGCGCGCTGGTCACGGCCACGGCGATCAGCGCGACCGTAGGGACGGTGTCGATGCTGGCCGGCGGCGTCATCGAACAGGCCGACGTGCCGACGTTCTGGCGCACGTGGTGGCTCGGCGACACGTCGGGCGGACTGGTCGTCCTGCCGCTGGTGCTGGTGTGGGCTCCCGATCCCGGCGCGGCATGGCGGGGCATGCGCACCTGGGAGGGCGCTCTCCTGATCGCGACTGTCGTCGTGCTCGGCGTGATAGCGGTCTCGACGAACGAGCCGGTCACGTACCTGATCTTTCCCCCGCTGATCTGGGCAGCGTTCCGGTTCGGGCCTCCGGGGGCGACGCTGTCGATCGCCGTGGCCGCCGGGGTGGCTATCGGGGTGACCGCCAGCGACGTCGGGCCGTTCTTCAAGCAGCCCATCGACCACCGGACCTTGAGCACCCAGGCGTACATCGCGGTTGCGGCGCTCACGACGCTCTTCCTCAGTGCGCTTGTCAGCGAGCGCGAGCGGTCTTCCGCCGAGCTGGCAGAGGCGAAGCGTCACGAAGGCGAGCAAGCGGAGGAGGAGCGTCGCCGTATCGCACGGGATCTGCACGACTCCGTGTCCCAGGCCTTGTTCTCGACGGCTCTGCACACCCGTACGGCTCAGAAGGCGCTCGACGAAGGAGGCATGAGCGGGTCCGGCACCCTCGCCCGAGATCTGAGCGCGATCGGAGAGCTGACGAGGGGTGCACAGGGCGAGATGCGTTCGCTCATCTCCGAGCTGCACAGCGACGCCCTGGAAGACGGGCTCGTCGCCGCCTTGGCCGAGCACGCCTCCAGGCTCGCCGCCCGGGATGGGCTGGCCATCGACGTTCGGGGCCCGGCGGGCCACCTCGGGCTCGCCCCTCGCGCCGAGACCCACCTCTTCGGCATCGGGCGCGAGGCCCTGGCCAACGTCGTTAGACACGCGCGCGCGAGCAGGGCCTGGGTTCGGATCGAGGCTCGTCCGGGACGCGTCCTCGTCGAGATCGGCGACGACGGCCGTGGTTTCGACGGGGCTGTGGGCCGCCCCGGCCACTTCGGCATCGAGTCGATGCGCAGCCGCGCGGAGGAGATCGGCGGGCTCCTGACGATCACGAGCACGCCCGGGCAGGGGACCGCGGTTCGCGCGGAGGCTCCGGCCGACATGGAAGGCCTCTCCGATGGCGGCTGAGCCGGACGATCGGATCCGCGTGGTGGTGGTCGACGATCACGCGGTCGTACGGCGCGGGCTTCTGGCCTTCCTGGAGAGCGAACCCGATCTCGAGGTGATTGGCGACGCCGAGGGAGGGATGCCCGCGCTCGACCTGCTCGCCCGGCTGGACTCCGAGGGACGCCGCCCCAACGTCGTCCTGATGGATCTCCAGATGGAGCCCCTCGACGGCATCGAGTCGACCCGCCAGATCCGCAGTCGCTACGACGACGTGGAGGTGGTGGCCCTGACCTCGTTTGCCGAGGAAGAGCGCGTTCACGCCGCCCTCGCGGCCGGCGCTTCCGGCTACCTTCTCAAGGACGCCGGCGCCGACGTCGTCGCGGCCGCGATCCGAGCCGCCCACCGCGGCGAGCTCCGGCTCGATCCCACCATCGCTCGACGCCTGATGGCTTCACTCCAAGCGGGTCCAAGCGACGATTTGACCACGGACCTCACCTCCCGGGAGCTCGAGGTTCTCCGACTCGTAGGCGCCGGCAAGGCCAACAAGGAGATCGCTGTCCAGCTCGGTATAAGCGAGCGGACGGCGCGGACCCACGTCTCGAACATCTTGGGCAAGCTCGGCCTCAGCTCGCGCACCCAGGCCGCCCTCTGGGCCGTTCGCGAAGACGTGGTGAACGTCGGCGGCGAGTAACGACGGGAACGCCTCCCTAGAGGCGTGCGCCCGAGCCGGAGTGGTGCCGAGCCCGTCGGATACGCCAGGGTGCCCCCCTGTTGCGCGGCGGCCGCGTCGGCATGCTGGAGCAAGATGGCCGAGGCATTCCGGCTCACCCGCTCGTCGCAAGGCCAGCGCCGCCGAAGACAATCAGGCCGAGGCCTCCAACCGCAAGCAGCGCCGCAACCACCTTCGGCGCTGTGTCGGTCAGCCACGAGCCGAACTGCTCGAGCTGGCGCTCCGAGCGCTCGCCGGCCAGGGCGCGGAGCGTCAGGACGGCGAGCAACGGTGAGATGAAGACGACGTTGAACTCGAGCAGGAGCACGACCCTGTCGAGGGCTGACAGTCCCGAGCCGACGATCGCCGCAATCGCGGCGAAGTAGGGCAGGGCGGTCGGCAGCTCGACCGCCATGATCCCCGCGCCGAGCGCGACCGCCGCGCGCACACTCGGCTCTCGATCCGGCATGCGCTTGGCGAGCCTTTCCCGGCCAAGCCACAGGCCGATTGCGACGAGCACCAACAGCACGCCGCCGACGAGCTCGATCAGCTTCCGCGTGTCGCGGTCGGGATGGGGAACGAGCGAGAGCAGGAACTCGCCTGGGCCGAAGGTCAGCACGATGCCGCCAATGAACGAGACCGAGAAGACCCCGAACGTGAAGCCGCCCAGGGCGGCCCCCGGCCGGTCCCCCGTGGCGAACACGAGCGCAGGGGCGATCGTCGAGGGGTTGAGCGAGTCGGCGATCGCGATCGACGCGACGAGCAGGGTGAGCGCAAGCATCGGCGCTTGTGGAATACCTGAATCCGATCAGTGAGGCGTACGTCGGCGCGCCCCGGGGCGGGCATGACTCCGACTGATGCCACTCTCCCAGGCGCGCATGCTCGCGCGAGCGAGAGTTGCGATCGCAAGGCGCCGATCTGACGGGGGATCTCACCGCCCGGGAGCTCGACGTCCTCCGACTCGTGGGCGGCGGCGAGTCGAACAAGGAGATCGCAGCCAAGCTGCGAATCAGCGAGCGAACGGCGCGGCCGCACGTCTCGATCATCCTGCGCACTTGGCTCCAGCTCCCGGACCCAGGCCGCCCTCTGGGCCGCGCGCGAGGGCATCGTCGACGTCCACTCCGACTAAGACCCGGCGCCCCATATATACCCCTCTTGGGTCGCTTGGTTGACACCCGTTATGGGGAGGGGCTCGACTTTCCGCCGCAAAAGCCGCTATTTTGTTCCGCGGCACATACGCCGAATCTTCGTCGCCATGTGACGGAGAACGGGGGACCCAAATAGGCCGGAGCATTGGCCAGGGGGCGAATTGCCACCGGTGCGTGGCATAGCGCAGGTCCAGGCGCGAGCCCGTCAGCTCACCTCGTAGGCGGTCAGCGACATAGGAGGTACCAGTGCCTGGTACAGCAGAACGCGACCTCGCGTCGGCCGAGCTATGGCGGGAATCGCTCGTGCGGTCCCAGAGACGCCGAGTCTTGGCGGCGGAGGCAAGGAAGGATCAAGCGCGTAAGAAGACTGCCGCGAGCGCGGTCACGGCCGCGGTGGCGGCGGCGCCGATGTGGCCCAGCCTCACGGCGAGCGCCAGCGACCTGTCGACGCAGGACGCCGGCAAGCTGGCGCGGCAGCTGAAGCACAACCACGCCGAGCGAATCCTGCTCTCGTACGGGGACCAGAGCTCAGCGGTCGCCGAGGCGCAGCGCGCGCTCGGCATCGCCGACGACGGGATGTACGGGCCCCAGACGCGGGCGGCCGTCAAGGCCTTCCAGAAGAAGCACGACCTCCTGGCGACGGGGAAGATCGACGTCAAGACCTGGCTGAAGCTCTTCCCGACCGACATGATCATCTACGCCCCTCCGGGTAGCGCCAGCGCCCTGGGCGTCAACGACACGTCCCATCCGGAGTGGGCCGCGGTCTCGACCGATCCGTCCTCGGATCACGGCTCGCCCGCAGTGGCGAAGGTCGCCCATGCCGCGGCCGCGAAGGCGAAGCTGAACGGGGCCAAGCACGATCCCGGTTCGCCGTCGGTCCACGCCGCGAGCATCGGCGCCACCGGTCCGGCCCCGGTCATCGGGCCGAACGGGGGCGGCTCCGGCTCGGGCTCGCCCATGATCCCGGGCGTGCTCGGCGGCGTCGTAGCCCCGAACGGCGGTGGCGGAGGCGGCTGGACACCGCACTTCCCGCCGCTCAGTCAGTTCGGCAGCGCCGCGGAGATGATCCGGGCGATGATCCGGATGGCGAACAAGATCGACTCGCATCACTACGCATATCGCTGGGGTGGCGGCCACAACGCCAGCTTCAGCGGTCCGTACGACTGCTCCGGAGCGGTCTCCGCCGTGCTGCACGCGGCGGGGCTCCTGAGCGCCCCGAGGGTCTCCGGTGGCTTCATGCACTGGGGCGCCCCGGGTCGCGGCGCGGTCACGCTCTACGCCAACGCCGGCCACGTGTACATGTCGATCCTGGGTCACTTCTTCGGCACCTCGGGTGCCAACCCGGGCGGTGGCGCTGGCTGGTTCAACGGCGGTCCGCGGCCGGGCTTCGCCGTGGTGCACGTGCCCTTCTCGGCTCTGCACTTCAAGAGCCACAAGAAGCACAAGCGCCATCACAAGCGGCATCGCCGCCGGGCGGCGCGCAAGCACACGGCGCAGCAGCAGGGGCCGCTGAACAAGCCGGCCACCACGCCGCCGCCGTCGCAGACGGGCGGATCGCAGGCGCCGTCATCGAGCTCGCCGCCCGCGTCCAGCTCGCCTCCGACGACGACCACGGCGTCGACCGGCACCGCGCCGGCGCAGGGCGCGCCGGCGGGCCAGCCGGCCGCCGCGACGCCGAACGCGCCGGTCACTCCGGCGCCGGCGCCCACGCCCACGCCGCAGGCGCAGTCCGCGCCGGTGGCGGCGGCTCCGGCCACGCCGAACGTCCCGGCCGCCCCGCAGGCGACTCCGCCCGCGGGCAGCGGGGGCCCGGTCGGCGGCACGTCGCCCCACGGCCCGGCGCCCAACCCGGCTCCGGCCACCCCGCCGGCGAGCATCCCGGGTATGGGATCGGGCACGGTCACCCCGGCGCCGCAGGCCCCGAAGCCGGCGGTCGTGGCGCCCAAGCCGCAGGTTCCGGCGGCACCGGCCCCGACGCCGAACGCCACGGTCCCGCAG
>JBJMLJ010000161.1:0-6878 GCA_045805365.1 Thermoleophilaceae bacterium | reverse complement strand
TGCGAGGCCAGCCTGCCGACCTCCTTCGTCACCTCGGGCTTGACCGCCGCGATGGCGTGATAGTCGCGGGCCTCGATCCGCATCACGCGCGACTCCTCGGAGGCTCGGAAGCCGACCGGGAACACGGTGCCCAGCACGATCGGCACCTCCCCGAAGATGTCGCCCGGCAGACGCTCCCCGACCGGACGCTCGATCCCGTCCACGGTCTTGATCGGCTCGATACGACCCTCGATCAGCCCGAAGAGCGCCTGGTCCTCACCCGCGTGCGCCGCGTACTCGCCGGGGGCCAGGCTGATGTCCGCGGCGGCCCGCGACAGCCGCTCCTGAGTGTCCTGATCGAGGGCGGCGAAGACCGCGACCTTCCCGATCTCTTCCTGAGTGACCATCTCCGGGCCAGCCTAACCGGGGCGTGACCTCGGGGTTCTCGGGTAGGGGTAACCCATGGATGCTGCGCGTTTGAAGAAGATCGACCTGCTCGCCTCCCTCTCGGAAGAGGAGCTCGACCGCCTCGCGAACGTGGCGGGCGAGGTCTCGGTCGAGGAGGGCGACGAGCTCCTCCAGGCCGGCACCCCGCCCTACCAGATGTTTGCCATCGAGCAGGGCGAGGTCGAGGTCCGGCGAAACGGCGAGACCCTGGCCACGATCGGCGAAGGCGAGGTCGTGGGCGAACGCGGGATGATCACCCGCGGCCTGCGCAACGCGAGCGCCGTCGCCACGGGCCCGGTCCGGGCCATCTTCCTCACGGAAGACCAGGTCCGGAAGCTCGAGCGAGACCACCCCGAGGTCGAGCAGCGGCTGCGCTCGATCCTGGAAGAGCGGGGCGAGTAGGCGTTACGGTTGCCTGAACGCTCCTGAGGAGGTCAAGATGGCCGGAGTACAGGCGATGGACTTCGACTCGCCGGACGAGTCGCGCACGCCGGACAAGACGAAGGTCGATGTAGTCAGGGTCGGCGGCACGACCGCCGCCAGGCTCGCGTTCGAGCCGGGTTGGAAGTGGTCGGAGTGCGTGAAGCCGGTCGCCGGCACCGACAGCTGCCAGGCTCGCCACGTCGGGGTGGTCCACGCCGGGCGCATGGTCGTGAAGCACGACGACGGCACCGAGGCCGAGCTCGGCCCGGGCGAGGCCTACGTCATCGAGCCGGGACACGACGCCTGGGTGGTCGGCGACGAGGGATTCGTCGGGTTCGAGTTCGAGCAGAAGGCGGCGGAGGAGTACGCCCGAGGCTAGCCGCCGCGCTGCTGGAAGCCGCGGTCCGTACCGAACGATTCGACGTGGCCGCGGCGCCTCTTCTGCTCGCCGCCGGGAGGCGGCGGGGGGAGGGGACGCGTGTCCTTGACGGGCACGCAGGGGGCGACGCTGCCCTCGGCCATCGCGAGCGAGAGCGAGCTGGCCGGCCGCGCTCCCGGGCCCAGGCTGCTCGTGATCACCACGGTCTGGTCGTCCGCCAGCTGCCGCGGGCTCAACGTGAAGGTCGCGGCCCCGTCCCCGCGGACCCGGACGCCCATGGACACGGGGCCGCGGCCGCGGGCCGGGGAGAAGCGGGGCTGGCGGCACGTCTCCCCGAGCGGCAGGTAGTTCACCTCCGCGCGCACGCCGGCGTCGCGCAGCTTGCGCTGGAGGCCCGCCGCGTCGCGCAGCGAGCGGATCTCGACCTTGACCGTGCCGTCCGGCGCGCGCGTGACCGCGTACGCGGCGCTGGGGCTGCCGGCGCCGGAGACGAGGAGCAGCGTCGCGCCGGCGACCGCCGCGACGCCCACCGCCGCGCCGGCGACGGGCAGCAGGCGGCGCTCGCGCCGCGCCGGGGTGGCCGCCGGAGCGGGCCGCTCTGCGACTACGGCCTGCAGCTCGCGCAGCAGGCGGCTCTCGAAGTTCTCGGCGAGCTTGGTCATGACGATGCCTCCGTCGGTTGTGGTGTCGGCGTCGAGCTCCCGCCGGCGAGCGCGTCGCGCATCGCCACGCGGGCGCGGTGCAGGGTGACCCGGGCGGTCACCGGGTGGACGCCCACGGCGCGCGCGGCCTCGGCGGCGCTCAGGCCGTCGAGCGCCGTCAGCTCGAGCAGCGCGCGCTGGGCGTCGGGAAGTTCATCGAGGGCGCCGTAGAGCTCGCGCGCCTGGGCCGCCGCGTCGATCCGCGCGTGCATGCGCGCCAGGTCGTCCTCGTCGAGCAGGTCGCGCCCGGCGAGGCGAAGGAGGGCGCGGCCCTCGCGCTCGCCCCGCCGCCGCTCGCCGGCAACCACGTTGCGGGCCACGCCGAACAGCCAGGCGATCGGCCGGCCGCGGCTGGGCCGGTAGCTCGCGGCGGACTCGATCGCCGCGACGAAGACGTCGGCCGTGAGATCGGCGGCGAGCTGCGGATCCGACACGCGCCTCGCTACGAAGCGCTGCACGTCCTCGACGTGCCGCAGGTAGAAGGCCCCGAAGGCGTCCGGGTCATGCGCGATCCGGCGTAGGTCCTCGCTTCCGATGATTGCCATCTACACGGTTCTTAGCCGACGCCGGTCACGGCGTTTCAAGGTGCGTAGGATCAAGGCATGAGCGACCAGAGCATTGCCGCGCACATCGAGGGGCTCGTGGCCGAGGAGCAGGATCTGCGTCGCCGCGAGCAGGCGGACCGGCCCGACGACGATGCGCTTTCAGAGGACAGGGACAGGCTGCGCGAGGTGCAGGTCGAGCTCGACCGCTGCTGGGACCTGCTGCGCCAGCGCCGGGCGAAGGAGGAGTTCGGGCAGGACCCGGACGACGCCGAAACGCGCTCGGCCGACACCGTTGAGCATTACAGGCAGTAAGAGCGGCGAGCCCATCGGCGCCGGGGTCGCGGAGGCCGTCGACCGCCAGGGCGCCTTCCCGCGGCTAGACGACGACCAGCGAGAGCGGCTGCGCGGCCTGGGACGGCTGCGCGAGGTCGAGGCCGGCGAGGTCCTCTTCTCCGCGGGCGACGAGAGCAGCGACTTCTTCGTAGTCGAGTCCGGCGCGGTGGCGATCGTCCAGGGCTACGGCGCCGAGAACCGCGTCATCGCGGTCCACGGGGAGCACCGCTTCCTCGGCGAGATGAGCCTGCTGACCGGAGCGCGGCTCTACCTCAGCGGGGTCGTCCGCGACGCGGGCGAGCTCATTCAGGTCCCGGTCGAGAAGCTGCGCAAGGTCGTCGCCGAGGATCGCGACCTGAGCGACGTGATCCTGGGTGCCTTCATCGCCCGGCGGGCGATCCTCATCGACGTCGGCACCGGGATCAAGCTGATCGGATCGCGCTTCTCGCCCGACTCCCGCCGCCTCCGCGAGTTCCTCGCCCGCAGCCGCATGCCGTATCAGTGGATCGACCTCGAGCGGGACGACGACGCCGAGGCTCTCCTCAAGAGCCTCGCGGTCGAGCCGGATGAGACCCCGGTCGTCATCGCGAGCGGCGGCGAGGTCCTGCGCAACCCGACCAACGCCGACCTCGGACGGGCGCTCGGCCTCGGTTCGCGCGGCGCGCCGCCACCGCTCTGCGACGTGGTCGTCGTCGGCGCCGGCCCGGCCGGGCTCGCCGCCTCCCTCTACGCGGCCTCCGAGGGGCTCGACGTCCAGTCCGTCGAGGCGGTCGCCGCGGGCGGCCAGGCGGGCACGTCGGCGAGGATCGAGAACTACCTCGGCTTCCCGGCGGGGATATCGGGCAGCGAGCTGACCCAGCGCGCGGGCATCCAGGCGCTCAAGTTCGGCTCCCGCCTGACCGTGCCCGCGGCCGCCGCGTCGCTCAAGAGCCATCCCGACCGCCACGAGATCGTGCTATCCAACGGCGAGGTCGCCACCGGCCGCACGGTGGTCATCGCGACCGGCGCCCAGTACCGGCGCCTCGACGTGCCGCGCCTCGAGGAGTTCGAGGGGGGCGGCGTGTACTACGCGGCCACCCAGGCGGAGGCACAGCTGTGCACGAACGATCCCGTCCTCGTGGTCGGCGGCGGAAACTCGGCCGGCCAGGCGGCGATGTTCCTGTCGCAGCGGGCAGCGTGCTGCCGGCTCCTGATCCGCGGCGGCGACCTCGGGAAGTCGATGTCGCGCTACCTGGTCGACCAGGTCGAGCGGAACGAGTCGATCGAGGTGGTCAGGCACTCGCAGGTGGTCGAGCTGATCGGCGACCGCGAGCTGGAAGGGGTGACCATCGCCGACTGCCGCTCGGGGGAGCGGAGCCGGCTCGACGCCCGCGCGATGTTCGCCTTCATCGGCGCCTCGCCGCACACCGAGTGGCTCGAGGGCCAGCTGGCCGCGGACGACGGCGGCTTCCTGCTCACCGGCCGAGACATCCAGGACGCCGACCTCGCCGAGTACGACGGCGACCGGCCGCTGTTCCTGGAGACGAGCCGGCCGGGCATCTTCGCCGTCGGCGACGTGCACTCGGGCTCGATCAAGCGGGTGGCCTCGGCCGTCGGCGAAGGCTCGATGGCCGTCCGCCTGGTCCACCAGCGCCTGACCGTTCCTAGCGCTCGCTGACGTCGCCGCCCAGGACGGGCTTCACGTCGATGACCGGCGTCCCGTCGAGCGCCTCGAGATCGCTCACCCGCATGCGCCGGCCCTCGATGGCGAGGACCTGGACGCGGTGCATGCCGATCGGGTTCGGCCGGTGGGGGGAACGGGTCGCGAACACGCCCTGCTCGGGCCGCGACTCATCGCCGCGGGGATGAACTCGGAGCACCTTGCGATCGGCCCGGTCGAGCCAGGTGAGCAGGATGACCTCGTCGCCCACCGCCACGCCGTCGAGGGCGTCGAGCACGGCCGGCTCGAAGGCGATCCAGGCGTCCGGGGCGCCCTCGTCGCCCTGGTTCGGGGCCGACGCGGGGTCGGTGAGCGGCGACTCGACCCTCCCGACCGGGACCAGCTGCAGGTCTCCGATCGTCGTCATCCGCGCAGCTCCGCGAGGCGGCGCTCGAACAGCCGTCGCTCGGCGTCGTCGTGGACCAGCGCGAGCGCGCGCCGGTAGGCGTCGCGCGCCTCGGCGGTGCGCCCGAGCCGTCGCAGGAGCTCGGCTCGAGTGGAGTGCAGGTAGCGGTAGTCCTCTAGCCCGAGGCCTTCGACGATCTCGAGCCCGACCTCCGGCCCCTCGGCCTCAGCCACGGCCGCGGCCCGGTTCAGCTCCACGACGGGCGAGCCGCTGAGCTTCGAGAGCTCGCCGTAGAGGGCGGCGATCTCCGACCAGTCGCGCTCCTCCTCGGCGTGCAGGGAGGCGATCGCCGCCTGGAGGACGTAGGGGCCGTGGCCGTGCAGGGCCAGCGCCCGGTCGAGCAGCGCGCGTCCCTCGACGAGCTGCTCGCCGTCCCAGAGCGAGCGGTCCTGGTCGGTGAGCAGCACGAGCTCGCCGTCGCGGTGGCGAGCCTCGCGGCGCGAGTCGTGCAGCAGCATCAACGCCAGCAGCGCGAGCGGCTCGGCCTCGTCCGGCATCAGCTCGGCCAGCGCCCGGCCGAGCCGGATCGCCTCCGCCGCCAGCTCGTTCTTGCCGCTCCAGCCCTCGTTGAAGATCAGGTAGACGACCGCGAGCACCGCGGCCAGCCGGTCCGGGAGCAGGTGGTCGGGCGGCACCCTGAACGGAATCCCGGCATCCCTGATCTTGTGCTTCGCCCGCACGAGGCGCTTGGCCATCGTCTCCTCGGAGACGAGGAAGGCGCGCGCGATGTCGGTGGTGCTGAGGCCGCCGAGCGCCCGCAGGGTCAGGGCCACCTGGGCCTCGGTCGCCAGCGCGGGGTGGCAGCAGGTGAAGACGAGCTCCAGCCGCTCGTCGGGGATGGTCGTGTCTTCCATGGGTTCCTCCGCGGCCTCCGGCACTTCCAGCTGCCGGGTCTTCTCGGCGAGCGTGCGCTCGCGGCGGATCCGGTCGATGGCCCTTCTGCGGGCCGTCGTGACCAGCCACGCGACGGGGTGGTCCGGCGTCCCGTCGCGTGGCCAGCGCTCAGCCGCGATGGCGAAGGCCTCCTGCGCGGCTTCCTCGGCGAGGTCGAAGTCGCCGAGGAAGCCGATGAGCGCAGCGAGGACCTTGCCCCACTCGTCGCGGAAGATCCGCTCGAGTATCGCTACCACTCCGCGATCGGACGGATCTCGATCGCGCCGCCCATGGCGGCTCCGGGCATCTTGGCCGCCAGCTCGATCGCGGCGTCGAGATCGTCGGCCTCGAGCGTGCAGTAGCCGTCGAGTGCCTCCTTCGTCTCCACGAACGGCCCGTCGGTGGTCAGCGTCTCGCCATTCTCGACGCGCACCGTCGTGGCGCTCTCGGGCGGCTGGAGCCGCTGGCCCGGGGTCAGGCCGGACGTCTCGTTGATCGCCTGCCAGCCGGCGACGATCTCCTTGCGCTCGTCCTCCGGAAGCTCCTGGAAGTCACGCGCGCGGGGGCCGAGGTTGATCAACAGCATGTACTTCATGTTCGCCTCCTTTGTTGGGGGATTGTGGCCTGGAGACGAACGGGGGAGGCGAAAATGGACACCAGCTGCCGGCTGCCGAGTGTGAGCGGGCTCACACATTGCCGGGGTGGCGCGGGGGTAAGCCTCATTCGGGAGCATTTGAGGGCCGTGAGCACGGCAGCGGGAGAGCAGGAATCGGCAAAGGACCTCGTTCACGAGGTGGTCGTGAGGCGCCTCGGCCTGGTCGGCTGGGCGGCCAACGCCGCCGGGATCCTGGTGGTCGCCGCGTCGGTGGTGTTCCTGATTCCGGTCTTCCTCGACCCGGACCAGACGGCGCGCTTCGTGCTGCTGAACGCACCCGTAGCGGTCGCGTACTACCTGGGCGTCGGCCTGCTGATCGGAAGGCACTTCAGCCGGGTGGCGGACGAGCTCGACTGGATCGGCGACGGGCGCGAGCCGAGCGAGCGCGAGCACAGGCTGGCGCTCGGGCTCGCCATGCAGGAGGTCAAGGGGTCGGCG
>JBJMLJ010000160.1:0-2800 GCA_045805365.1 Thermoleophilaceae bacterium | reverse complement strand
CCCTAGCGGTTGTCGCAGCAGCGTTGGCAGGCCCCTCCGCGGCGAGCGGGCAGGGGCTGGACACCACCTGCCAGTTCTCCGTGACGAGGCTCGACGCGTCGATCACCAACACGCTCGCGGTCGACACGCACGCGGTCTACTGGGGCGGCCAGTACACGGCCGTGCCGGGCACGCGGATCCGGATCGAGGCCGACTTCCCGTACTCCCGGTACACGTCCTGGAACCTCTACGACAGCCAGGCGAAGCCGATCTCCGGGCTCAACGACCAGGAGCTGAAGGCCGACCCCGGCAGCTCGAATCCCTTCCTCCCCGGCGCCGACCGGTTCGCCCGGCCGCGCCACTACACGGCCTTCATCGAGTTCAAGAAGGCGCCGGCCAACCCGCGGCCGAACACGATCTACACCGGCGGCTCGCCTCAGGGCACGTTCCTGCTCCGCGTCTACATGCCGGACATCGGCCGCGACGCCAAGGGCGGCGTGCCCCTGCCTCGTTTGACGCTCGAGCCGGCGAACGGCAGCGGCGGCGCGCCGAGCGTCGCCGCTTGTCGGGAGGCGCAGGCTCCCTACCCGCAGCAGCTGAACGACGCGGTGGCGGGCGCGCCGGGCATCCCGGACCCGACCAACGATGGCAAGGGCTACCCGGGCCGCAACCCGCCGAACTGGCGCCTGTACGTGAACGTGGCGCGGGTGGTCACAGACGTGATGCTCGACAACGAGACCGGACAGGGCCTCCACGACCAGGTGACGAACGCCGAGCCGGACGGGCCGGGCATCTTCGCCAACCGGGACATCGACTACGTCTTCGCCCCCACCTCGCGGGGCTTCGGCGAGGTGCTCGTGATCCACGGCAAGGCGCCGACGTTCGCCGACACCCGCGGCGGCGTGCCGGTGATGCCGAGTGGCCAGCAGGTTCGCTACTTCTCCTTCTGCCAGTACGAGCCCGGCTCCCAGCGCGTGATCGGCTGCGCGCCGGACGACGAGATCCCCGTGGATGCCGACGGCAACTACACGGTCGTGCTGTCCACCGCCGAGCACCGGCCCTCGAACGCGCGGGCCGACTGCGGCGTCGCCTGGATCCCCTGGGGACCGGCGACGCACGGCCTCGTGGTCTACCGGCAGATGCTCGCCGACCCGTCGTTCAGCGAGGCCACGGCGCGGATCCCCGAACCGGGCAAGGAGCGGGCCGTGATGGGGCCGTACTACCCCTCCGGGATGTACCTCAAGAACGAGGCGGCCTTCGAGACCCGCGGCTGTCCTGCCAGCGGATAGGCTGACCGGCCATGCCGATCGATGTGAGCGCTCGTCGCGGGGCGCCCGAGCAGACCGATGCCGATACCCGGGTGGTCCCCCTCTTCGAGGACGAGTCGCTCGACGATCCGAGCCTCCAGGGGCTGGTCGAGTCGGGCGAGGCCAGGTCCGGCAGCGGCAAGGTTGCGGTCGCCCACGAGAACGGGAAGCGCGTCCTGGTCGCCGGCCTCGGCAAGCGTGACGAGCTCGACGCCGAGACGGCGCGCGTCGCGGCTTCCGCGGCTGCCGCTCGCGCCCGGGAGCTCGGCAGCAAGTCGCTCTCCTGGGCCGCGCCCGAGGGCGTGGCGGGGGCCGTCGTCGAGGGGACGCTCCTGCGCCTGTACAAGTTCGACCGGTTCAAGTCCGGTGACGACGAGAACGGCGGGATCGCTTCGCTCGAGCTGGCCGGCCAGTCCGTCTCGGAGGAGGACGTCGAGCGGGCGCGCGTCGCGGCCGAGGCCCAGAACCGGGCGCGCGACCTCCAGAACCTGCCGGCCAACGTCGCCACTCCGATCTACCTCGCCGAGCGCGCCGCCGAGATAGCGGCCCAGCATGACTCGCTCGAGGTCGAGCTGCTCGACCGCGAGGCAATCGAAGCCCGCGGGATGGGCGCCCTCTCCGCGGTCGCCCAGGGCAGCTACCAGGAGCCGCGCCTGATCGTGCTCCGCTACGAAGGCGGCAGCTCGGGCCCGCACCTCGGCTACGTCGGCAAGGCTGTGACCTTCGACACGGGCGGAATCTCGATCAAGCCCAGCGCCAAGATGCACGAGATGAAGTTCGACATGTCGGGCGGCGCCGCCGTGATCGAGTCCCTCGGCGCCATCGCCCGGCTGGGGCTGCCGGCGAGGATCACCGGCGTCGTCCCGGCCACCGAGAACATGCCGAGCGGCCGCTCGATGCGCCCCGGCGACGTGGTCACCGCCATGAACGGGACCACTATCGAGATCAACAACACCGACGCCGAGGGCCGCCTGATCCTGGCCGACGCCCTCTGCTACGCCGTCGAGCAGGGCGTCGACCGGATCGTCGACCTGGCGACGCTCACCGGCGCGATCATCGTCGCCCTCGGCTCCACCTACGCCGGCCTCTTCTCGAACCACGACGAGTGGTGCGGAGAGGTCGAGGAGGCCGGCAAGTCGACCGGCGAGCTCGCCTGGCGGCTGCCGCTGCAGCACAGGGAGTACGAGGACCTCGTCAAGGGCGAGTACGCCGACATCACGAACGCGCCCGAGGGGCGCAAGGCCTCCTCGATCGTGGGCGCCGAGTTCCTGCGCCGGTTCGTCGACGACAAGCCCTGGGTGCACATGGACATCGCCGGCACGGCCTGGGGAATGACACGCCCCTACGTGGGCAAGGGCGCCTCGGGCTTCGGGGTCCGGACGCTTATCGAGCTGGCTCGTTAGCCAGCACGTCGAGCAGGGCCTCGACGCTCCGGTAGGAGCGGTCCGAGGTCATCGCGTCGTAGGCGTCGCAGACCAGGACCACGCGCGAGCCGAGCGGGATCTCCTCGCCCT
>JBJMLJ010000159.1:0-5654 GCA_045805365.1 Thermoleophilaceae bacterium | reverse complement strand
GAGCAGCGGGTTCGGCTCGTGGTCGGGGAACTCCCCGTTCGGCTCCCAGTAGGTCTGGACCTGCTCGATCGGGAAGTCGTCGATGATCGGGCCGATCATCGGCCCGGCCATGCCGTTGCCGCCGTCGAGGACGACCTTCATCGGGCGCAGTTTGTCCGGGTCGATGAAGGCGAGGGCCGCCTCCCTGAAGTCGTCGGCGATTTCGACCTCGCGGAGCGCGCCCGGGGGCTCGACCGCCGGCCCCGGGTCGCCGGAGGTCACGAGCTCGCGCAGCTCCCCGATCCCGGAGTCGCCGGACAGGGGGATCGCCCCCCGCCTGACCAGCTTGGCGCCGGTGTACGGCTTGGGATTGTGAGAGGCGGTGCAGGCGAGGCCGCCGTCGAGATCGCGCGACCCGACCGTGAAATAGAGCATCTCGGTGGCGGCCATGCCGATGTCGATGACGTCGGCGCCCTCGTCCCGCAGGCCCTGGGCGTAGCGCTCGGCCAGCGCCGGCGCGGTGAGGCGCATGTCGCGGCCGAGCGCGACCTCGAGGCCGGGAACCGGCTTGTCCTCGAGCTGGCCGAGCACGCGCGCGAACGCGCGGCCGACCCGGTAGGCGACGTCCTCGTCTATCTGCTCGCCGTAGAGCCCGCGAACGTCATACGCCTTGAAGATCGCCGCGTCGATCATGGCGCCGGACTGTAGCCGTGCGGCGCCGCGTTAGGCCAAGCGGCCCGGCGCCCCCGGCCCGCGGCAGGCGATTATGGCTCGTTCCCTAGGAGTGGTGCGGAAGGATGAGCTTGTTGGCCCCGTCCTCCGGCCCTACGTAGTCCGTAGCCGCCGTGAGATCGACGAGGTTGCCGTAGTCCGTCACCGTCGGCTTGATGTAGGTCGCCTTCATTCGGATCTCCCTGTCCGGTCCCGAGCCCTTCCCGGGCAAGGGAACCTGTACCCCTGCGAGGCCGGGAGACTAGCTACCCCGGCCGACGGGTGTCAAGGCAGAACCGAACGCACGCCGAACCGGCGTGGAAACTCAAATCTGTGGCGCGGCCGCGCGGGCGCAGCCGCTCGTGTTGGCTAGGGAACGCTGTGGTGGTTCGGCGTGTCGAGCTTGCTGGCCCCGTCCTCGGTGCCGACGATCGTTATGGCCGCCGTCACGTCCTGAAGGCGCCCGTAGTCCACGACAATGGGCTTCTCGTACGTCATACCCGTCCTTCCTTTTCGGCCCGCATCCTGGCGGGCGTAGCACGTACCCGATCGGGGGATGATACGGCGGTCCGGGGGTACGTTCAACGGGCACGCGTTCAGCCGGCCGGCGACAGCTCGACCTGGGCCTCGCGCAGCGGCTCCGGGAGCAACCGCTCGAGCGCGTTCGGGTCCTGCTGGCCGATTAGCCAGCACTCGGCGGTCACGAGGCGCCACACGTGGAGCGCCCACCACATCATCGCTCCCCGGCCCTCCGGCGGGGCGGCGATCAGGTCGGCTATGGCCGCCCGATCCACGTAGGCCCCCACCTCCGCTCCGGGACGGCCCAGCAGAGCCCTGATCGCGGGCAGGTCGGCCCCGGCGAGGGACTCGTGGAAGACGGTGTCGAAGTTGCTCTTCGTGGCCCGCAGGCGAACGGCGTCCGGCAGCACCCCCCGGAGGGCCTCGCGGAGCAGCGGCCGTGAGCGGTCGGGATCGAACGACAGCTCCGGCGGCGTCCGCAGCACGAGCTCGACGACGTCGACGTCTACGAGCGGATGACGGGGCTCGAGGCGCGCGAGGGCCCCGCGACGCCGGATGTGGTCGTACGCGAGCGCCGGGCCCATGCCGCGCGTGACGCGCGACACCTGGAAGCCGAACCAGCGCGGGCCGGGAATCCGCTTCCAGTCGTGGCTGTCGTCGTTGTCGATGAAGTGGGCCGCTGTCTCGCGCTTGAGCCAGGCCGGCGCATAGGCCTCCGGACCGCGAGCGCGCCGGGCCGGGCCGTGGAGGCCGTGCGGCAGCGCCCCCTTGAGGGCATCCCGAAGGTAGAGGCGGAGCACCCGCCGCGAAGGCACGCCGTGGACGCCGGGAATGCGGCCCACGAGGTTGCGGGCTTCGAGCAGACGCCCGCGCCGCAGCCGGTCCGCCAGGAGCATGCTCGCGTGCCCGAACAGCTCGTCGCCGCCCTCGCCGTCGAGCAGCGCGGTGAGCCCGTCGTCGGAGACCCGCTGGAGCAGCGGGATCCAGAAGAACAGGTTGGGCGAGACCGGGGGGACCTCGAACCGCCGGAGGTAGGAGAGGGCGCCGTTCAGGACGCTCCCGCTCTCGACCCGGATCATCGTGCTCTCGAGCCCCAGCTTCGCCGCCAGCTCGGCGATCAGCTCTGACTCGTCCGCGGCCGGGTGCCGCGGGAAGATGGCCGAATAGGCGGCCACGGGGCGATCGTCTCCACGCGTCCGGGCCATGAGCGCCGCCACCGAACCGGAGTCGAGGCCGCCGCTCACCAGCACCCCCGCCCGCGCATCGCCGGCGACACGCCGCCGCACGGCGCGCTCGAGGGCCTCGCGCAGAGCCAGGGCGTGATCCTCCCGGTCGAGCCGCGGGCCCGGCTCGTACGCCGGGTTCCAGTAACGGAACGGCCTCACCGGGCCCTCGTCGAGACGCAGCGCCGAGCCGGCCTCGACCCGGCGCACGCCGGAGTACAGGGTCCTGTCGCAAGGCATCCCGCTGATGGCCAGCCAGTGGGCGAGGCCGGCCTCGTCGGGGTCCGGACGGCGCGGCAGCGCGGCGATGAGGGGCCGGTACTCGCTCGCGAAGGTCAGCCGCCCTCCGCTCTGGTGCCAGATGGCCCCACGGCCGCCCATGTGGTCGCGCGCCAGCAGTCCGGAGCGGCTCTCCGGGTCGTAGACGAGCAGCGCGAACTCGCCGCGTAGACGTCCCAGCAGCTCCTCTCCGTGGACCCGGTAGGCCTTGGCGAGCGCGACCTCGAGCTCGGGCCCCTCGCGCGCGGGAAGCGCCAGGCCCAGGGCTTCGTAGACGGTGCCGTCGACCAGGCAGAGCGGAACGCCCGGCTCGAGCCGGGCGCGCGGTCCCGTGTAGGCGCAGGTCAGGCCGTCGAGCTCGACGACGTGCGCCTCGGACGCCAGCACCGCCGCCAGCTGGGCTCGATCGTCCCTGCCGGCGGTGGGGGAGTAGCTCCCGAGGAAATCCCTCAGCACGGCAGGGGATCGCGGGCCCGCTCGAGGATCGCGTCCGCGACCTGCCCCGGCGTCACACGGGTTCCACAGGTCACCCTGTAGACGGGGGCCGCGCGCGCCAGACGGGAGCACACGTCGAGCTGGCGCGTCAGGCGATCCGGAGTCCGCACCGAGAGGTTGAACGTGGAGGCCAGGAGCATGCGCGGGTCCACCGGCGAGAGCGGCGCGATCTCGAGCGCTCGGCCGTCCGTGAAGCGGTTGAGGATGAAGAGCGCTCCGAGCGGCAGCGGCCGCTCGGGACGGGGGATCGCGATCCGGGTCTCGCGCTCGTTGGATCCGATAGGTCTGGCCAGCCCGGCCCGTTCGAGCTCCGGGAGGAGCTCGCCGGCGCCGGGACGGACGTTCGCGAGGCCGATGCCCGGATGAGCCAGCAGCCCGCCCTCGTGCGGCTCCACCACGAGGACGTCGTCGCTGACCAGGTCGAGTCCCGCCAGCACCAGCCGGAGGCCCAGCGTCGTCTTCCCCGTCCCGCTGGGGGCGACGATCCCGATCGCCTGGCCGTCGAGCCCGACCACGGACGAATGGAAGACCTCGTGACCCTGGAGCAGCGCCGCCATCGGCAGCACCTGGCCGGTGAGATAGCGCTGCCAGATCCAGGTGGGTTGGTCCTCGACGCGCGCGATAAGTACCTCGTGCCCGTCCGCGGCGACCCGCGCGTGACCGAAGTCGAACGCATAGACGAGGTAGCCCGCATCGCCTCCCGCGTCGACCGAGACGAGCAGGTCGCCGTCCTCGCCGCGCAGCTCTCCGACGCGCTCGGCGTCCTTCGGGAAGCCGCGGCGCACCTCGGCGAGGGTGGCGAGACTCAGCGCCAGGTCGCGCCCGTCGCCCGCGTGTCCGCCGCCCGCGAAGCCGGGCATCTCGAACCCGGCGGTCAAGTCCATCCCGAAGGCACGCGTCTCGAGCGCCGGCCCTCCGTTGCGCCCTTCGCTCATTTCGCTTCGACGGCAGCCTTGGCCGGCAGGTAGCCGGAGTCCTCGACGAGCCGCTCCGCGAGCGCCCGGTGGTCCTCGGCACTGATGAGATCCTCCAGCTGGCCGCGCAGCCCGGCGAGGAGCCGCGCGAACTCGTCCAGCGCGGCGTCCCGCCGCTCCGGCGGCCCGTACAGGTCGAACGCGTAGGCGCGCCAGTCGGGATCCCGGACGAGCCGGTCCTTCAGCGCGCGGGTGAGAACTGCCTGCCACATCGGCCCCTGGACCACGAAGTTGACCTGGAGGCAGTCGCCCGAGGCCTCGGTCTCGTGCCACCAGCCGCGGGGCATGAACACCAGTCCGCCGGCCTCGACGTCGATCTCGAGCGCGTCGTCTGGCATCCGCTCCGGGAACGGCTGCACGTCGGCAAGCTCCAGCTGGAGCTGGTCGGGCGCCTTGCGCGTGGACGGAACGCACATGGTGGTCTGGTTGCGGATGTGCTCGTTCGGCGCGAGGCGCCAGCGCTTCGTGCCGCTCAACAGGAGCGCGAAGTTGACGTCGTAGTCGCTGTGCATCCAGGCCCCGCTGTCGCCGGAGGAGCAGAACACCTCGCAGTCGACCGAGCCCGCGGGGAGGCCGAGATCGGCCGCGAGCTGCTCCCTCGACTGCCGCAGGGCGGGGATGTGCTTCGAGCCGAGGTAACAGGTGAGGCCGAGCTTGTAGAGGGGGAGGGCCGCTCGGCCGTCCGGCACGATCGCCATCTCACCGTCCGGCCTGAAGACCTTGATCGCCCTCGCCTTCGAGAGCGCCGCCTCGGCCGAGTCGAGCTCGGTGATCTCCCGCAGCCGCTCCAGGCGCTTCTCGTCGCTGCTCGACGAGTAGGGCTTGTCGGGCCAGTGCTGCTCGAAGAAGTCCTCCACGCTGAGCGGCGACACGAGCGTTGCGAGGTCGATCATGGGGCTCCTCCGATTCTCAGTACTCGATGATCGTGCCGCGGCGCCGGGCGGCCTTGACGGCGATGGCGACGAGCCAGGCCGCCAGAGGCAGGAGCACGCAGGCGAAGCCGGCGATCTTGGCGACGTCGACCCAGGCGGACTCGCTCAGGTGGGTCCCGACGAGGAGATGGCGCATGAGGTCGACCGCCGGGGTGAAGGGCTGGACGTTCGAGGTCCACTCGATCCAGTCGGGCAGTAGAGCAATCGGGAAGTAGAGGCCGGCGATGAGCGAGATCCCCGCAACGACCCAGGTAGCGCCGGCGATGGCCTGCTTGACGACGAGGACGCCGGCGAGGAAGGCGAGTCCGAAGGGCGCGAACGCCAGGGACGCCAGGCACGCCACCGGAATCGCCGCCGGCGCCGTTCCCCAGTGGACCGGGGCTCCGAAGGCCAGCGAGGCGAAGACGAGCATGGCCGCCGCCATGACGAGCGTCAGCAGGAACGGGAAGACCAGCATCGAGATCACCGCGCCCACGGGGCCGAACGGCGAGAGCACGATCCGCTCGAAGGTCCCTGCCACGAGCTCCTGCCGCAGCGTGGTG
>JBJMLJ010000158.1:0-2616 GCA_045805365.1 Thermoleophilaceae bacterium | reverse complement strand
TGATCGGCTCGGTCGCCGCACGCGAGGTGATGCCGATCCCGGCCTACGCCGCGTCGAAGGCCGCCTCCGAGTCGCTCTGCCGCCAGGCGGCGGTCGAGGGCGCCCCGCGTGTGCGGGTCAACGTGCTCCACCCCGGCCTGATCGACACGCCGCTCGGCAGGCTCGCGTCGCAGATCGCGCCCCAGCGGGACCAGGTGAAGATCCCCGCCGGTCGCCACGGCAGCGCCTGGGAGGTCGCCGGAGCGGCGCTCTTCCTGCTCTCGGACGACGCCTCGTACATCACCGGCCAGGCGCTGATCGTCGACGGCGGCCTCACCGTGGGGCCGCGGGCCTGAGGCGGATGGCTGCAAGGGCGCGGCCCGCGCACTAGGCTCTGTTTTCCCCGGTCGCGAAAAGGGCAGGCTTTCCGGCGATCGAGAACTGTTGCGGGCGTACCACAGAGAGGACCCCTAAATGACGCTGGAATCCCGAGCCGCGCTGCCCGAGGTGCAGCCGGTCGATAACGAGACGCGCGACCGCATAATCACCGGCGCGATCACACTGCTGCCTGTCGTGGCCCTCGCCGTGGCGTGCTGGCAGGCGTGGGCTCACCTGCTCCGCTGGAGCGACCTCATCGTCTTCTTCCTCATGTACGTGATCACGGGCCTCGGTGTGACCGTCGGCTTCCACCGTCACCTGACCCACCGCAGCTTCGCGACCAGCGCACCAGTGCGCACGGTCCTGGCCGTCCTCGGCTCCGCGGCCATCGAGGGCCCGGTCATCTCCTGGGTGGCGGACCACCGCAAGCACCACACCTTCTCGGACCAGGAGGGCGACCCCCACAGCCCGCACGTGGGCCACGGCAAGGGCTGGCGCGGCGCCCTGACCGGGCTGATCCACGCCCATCTCGGTTGGCTCTTCATCCACACCCACCGGGGCGCCAAGGCCCGCTACGCCAGCGACCTGCTCGCGGACCGGGCCGTCAGCTTCGTGGACCGGACCTTCCTGGTCTGGGCACTTGGCGGCCTGGCGCTCGCCTTCGGCCTCGGGGTGGCGATCGGCGGTTCGGTGATCGCCGGCCTGACCGGTCTGCTCTGGGGCGGGGGCGTCCGCATGCTCGTGGTGCACCACGTCACCTACAGCATCAACTCGCTCTGCCATTTCTTCGGCCGGCAGCGATTCGCCACCGGCGACCGCTCGCACAACCTCGCCTGGCTCGCTCTCCCGACCTTCGGCGAGGCCTGGCACAACAATCACCACGCCTTCCCCACCTCCGCGATCCACGGGATCCGGCGCTGGGAGGTGGACGTCTCGGGGCTGGTTATCCTGGGCCTCGAGAAGGCCGGGCTCGTATGGGACGTCGTCCGCGTCGAGCCCGAGCGTATGCAGCAGAAGGCGATTCCCGATATCGCCTGACCCGTCCGCCGTTGTTCGCCCGTACCGCGCCACTACGCACTGAGCTCGAGCAGACGCTCCCGGAGCGCCCGTTCTCGGTCGAGCTCTGGGACGGCTCCCGGCTGCCCGCCACCAATGGCGGCGGGCCGACCTTCCTCGTCAGGTCGCCGGCCGCGGTCGCCCATGCCCTCCGCGCGCCGGGCCAGCTCGGTCTCGGCCGGGCGTACGTCTCCGGCGAGATCGACGTCGACGACCTCGATTCCGTGCTCGAGCTGCTCGGCAGCTGGCAGCCGCCGCCGATCGACCGCTCCGCCCAGGCCCGGCTGCTGCTGGCGGCGGCGCGGGCGTCCGGCCTCCAGCGGCCGCCACGGGTCCCCGAAACGGAGCTGAAGCCGCGCGGCCGGCGCCACTCGAGCGAGCGCGACGCCCGGGCCGTCCGCCACCACTACGACCTGCCCGCGGAGTTCTTCGCCCTCTTCCTCGACGAGTCGATGACCTACAGCTGCGGCCTCTTCTCCCGGGGTGCCGCGACCCTGGAGGAGGCGCAGGAGGCGAAGCTCGAGCTCGTCTGCCAGAAGCTGGCGCTCGAGTCCGGCCAGCGGATCCTCGACGTCGGCTGCGGCTGGGGCAGCTTCCCGATCCACGCCGCCTCCCACCACGACGTGAGCGTCCTCGGCATCACGCTGTCGCAGCCGCAGGCCGAGCGCGGCCAGCGGCGCGTCGAAGAGCTGGGGCTCGCCGACAGGGTCGAGATCCGCGTGGCCGACTACCGGACGCTCGACGAGCGCCCCTTCGACGCGATCGCCAGCATCGGCATGGTCGAGCACGTCGGCTCGAGGAACATCGATTTGTACGCCGCGCAGCTGGCCCGGCAGGTGCGCCCCGGCGGGAAGATCCTCAACCACGGGATCGCCCGGCTGCGCCACGGCGAGCCCGAGGCGGGTCCCTTCTCGGAGCGCTACGTCTTCCCGGACGCGGCGCCGCTCCACCTATCCCGCATCATCACGGCGGTCGAGCGCGCCGGCCTCGAGACCCGCCACGTCGAGGGCCTGCGCCAGGACTACGCCACCACTCTGACGCACTGGATCGAGCGGCTCGACGCGAACATCGACGAGGCGGTTCGCCTCGCCGGCAGCGAGCGCGCCCGCGTATGGCGGCTCTACCTGCGGGCGGCCCGCAACGGCTTCCGCACGGGCTTCACCTCGGTCTATCAGGTGCTGGCCGAGCGCCCGGACTAGTCCC
>JBJMLJ010000157.1:0-2851 GCA_045805365.1 Thermoleophilaceae bacterium | reverse complement strand
GTGGCGCTGGCGGGCACTACCCGGCGGAGCGCCGACCCGGCGGTGGACGACCACCTCGGCGAGCAGCTCAAGCGCAGCCGGAAGGACCGCGAGGAGCAGGCGATCGTCGCCCGCAGGATCGAGCGGACGCTCGCGCCGGTGAGCCTCTGGGTGGCCGCGGCCGAGGAGCCCGGCCTGGCCAAGGTGCAGAACGTCCAGCACCTGGCCACGCCGATCCGCGCCCAGCTCAAGGAGCCGCTGAGCGCTCTCGAGCTGGCCGGGCTGCTGCACCCGACGCCGGCGGTCTGCGGCGAGCCGCGCGAGGTCGCCGAGCCGCTCATCCCCGCGCTCGAGGGGCTCGACCGCGGCTGGTACGCCGGCGGCATCGGCTGGACGGACCTCGCCGAGGACGGCGAGTTCTGCGTCGGGCTGCGCTGCGCGCTCCTCGAGGGGAGCACCGCGCACCTGTACGCCGGCTGCGGAATCGTCCGCGACTCGGTGCCGGCCGAGGAGCTGGCGGAGAGCGAGGTCAAGCTCCAAGCACTGCTGCCGCTGCTCAGCTGAAGCAGTAGGGTCCCCATCGCGCCTTAACCGTCCTTAACCGCTCAGGGGGAATGAATGGGAGGCCCCGCGGGGATAGGGGAGGCGATGCGGCCCGAGCGTCGTGGTGACCCCAGGGATGGCGGGGTGCTTACCCCTGGTCGTATCGCGGCGCTCGCAGGACTGCTGATCGCCGTCGTCGTGGTCGCGGTGATCATGTTCACGGGCGGCCACGGCTACACGGTCGACGCCGAGTTCCTGAACGCCGGCCAGCTCGTCAAGGGCGACCAGGTCAAGGTCGCCGGGAGCCCGGTCGGCTCGGTCAAGTCGGTCGACGTGACGAGCGACGGCCACGCCGTCATCAAGTTCAGCGTCAACGACGACTACTCGCCGCTCCGCCAGGGGACGAAGGCGATCGTCAAGCAGACGTCGCTGTCCGGGATCGCCAACCGCTACATCGACCTCCAGCTCGGCCCCCAGAACGGAGCGCAGATCAAGAACGGCGGCCGGCTCGGCCCGGACCAGACGGAGACCGCCGTCGAGCTGGACCAGGTCTTCGACCTGCTGGACAAGCAGACGCGGAACTCGCTCAAGGGCGTGCTCAAGGGCTCCGCCGAGATGGTCCGGGGCCGCGGCGGGGACATCCAGCGCGGCGTCCGCTACCTCAATCCGGCGCTCTCGACCGGCAGCCGCCTGTTCGGCGAGCTGACCCGAGACGATCCGCTGTTCGAGCGCTTCCTGGTCGACAGCTCGAAGCTCGTCACGGCGCTGGCCGCCCGCGAGAACGACCTCTCCGGAACGGTCTCGAACCTCAACACCACCTTCCACGCGCTGGGGGCCCAGAAGCAGGCCCTCGCCGACTCCGTCGATCTGCTGCCGCCGTTCATGCGGCGCGCCAACACGACCTTCGTGAACCTGCGCGCGGCGCTGAACGACGTCGACCCGCTGGTCACCGCCTCCAAGCCGGTCGCCCGCCGCCTCGGGCCGTTCCTCAACGAGGCCCGCGGCTTCGCCTCGGGCGCCAGGCCGACCGTGCGCGATCTGCGGGTGACGATCCGGCGGCCCGGCCGGCGCAACGACCTCACCGAACTGATGACCACCTTCCCGCCGCTCGCGCGCGTCGCGCTCGACACGCGGCGGATCAACGGCGCGAACCGCCGCGGCGCCTTCCCGGAGACCGCCGACGCGCTCAAGGCCTCGGCCCCCACGATCGCGATCGGCCGCCCGTACACGAACGACCTCGTCGGCTGGATGGACGACTTCTCCGACACCGGCGGCTACGACGCGCTGGGCGGGTTCTCGCGCGCGTTCATCAGCCTGTCGGAGATCCTCAACGGGCCCGGGCCCAAGAAGGGCCAGTTCCGGCGCTGTCCCGGGGCATCGGAGGCCGCCGCCTCCGACGGCTCCAACGTGCCGAGCGCCGACGAGGCCGCCCAGCTCCAGTGCGACCCGGGCCAGAGGGCGGTGGGGCCCTGATGCGCAGGATCGTGACGATCGCGCTGGTACTCGGTGCCTGCGGCCTGGCCTTCGTGCTCGCCGGGGCGACGAGCACGGCGCCGAGCGGCAAGAAGTTCAAGATCGAGTTCGACAACGCCTTCGGCCTCGCCAAGGGCGGCGACCTGAAGATCGCGGGCGTACGAGCGGGCAAGACCAGCGGCTTCGACATCACCAAGGGCCCGCGGCCGAAGGCGATCGTCGACGCCGAGATCAGCGAGCCGGGCATGGCCGACCTCCGGGCCGACGCGAGCTGCGACATCCGGCCGCAGTCGTTCATCGGCGAGTACTTCGTCGACTGCGTGCCCGGCAACTCGAAGAAGAAGCTGCCGGCCGGCGCGACCATCCCGGTCTCGCGCACCACCTCGACGATCCCGGCGGACCTGGTCGTCGACATCATGCGGATGCCGTACAGACAGGCCTTCCGACTGATCATCGAGGAGCTCGGCGCCGGTCTCGCCGGGCGGCCCCAGGACCTGAACGCAGTGCTGCACCGGGCTGTGCCCGGGCTTCGCGAGACGACCAAGACGCTCCGCATCCTCGGCGCCCAGACCTCCACGATCGAGCGCTTCATCTCGAACTCCGACACCGTGCTGGCGGCGCTTGCGCGGCGCAAGACCGATGTCTCGCGCTTCGTGCACGAGGCGCGCAGGACCGCCGAGATCACCGCCAGCCGCCGCAACGAGCTGGCCGCCACCTTCAACCGCCTGCCCGCCTTCCTCGGCGAGCTGCGGCCGTACATGTCGCGGCTGGGCGACCTGACCTCGGCGTCCACCCCGACGCTGCGAAACCTGCGCGCGGCGTCCGGCGACCTCGACACGTTCCTCAAGCGACTCGG
>JBJMLJ010000156.1:0-2883 GCA_045805365.1 Thermoleophilaceae bacterium | reverse complement strand
CGCGCTGATCCGCCGCTCCCAGCACCCCGTCCTCGACCAGATGCTGAAGCGGGTCATCCAGGACGAACGGCGCCACTTCGCCTTCTACCGCGCCCAGGGCAAGGCCCGCCTCGGACACGCCCCGCGCCGCACCCGCCGCGTGGTCCGCTGGGTGTTCGAGAACTTCTGGACCCCTGTTGGCGCGGGCGTGAAGACGCAGGAGGAGGTCGACGCGCTTGCCCTGTACCTGTTCGGCTACGACGAGCAGGGCCGGGAGATGCTGCGCGAGATCGATCGCACGATCGCGGAGATCCCCGGGCTCGAGGGCCTGACCCTGCTCGAGGACGCGCTCGACGGCGCGCTCGAGCGGCAGCGGCGTCAGCCCGGCTGGGCCGGCGTGGTCGAGGCCCCGCGGCCGAAGCGCTCCCTGCGCGGCGCCGGCAGCGAGACCTGGGGCGAGCTCAGCTCTCAGGCCCCTGCAGCAGAACCGTCGACTGCTCGCAGCCCCTGATCTTCGGGTCCGGGGTGCACGATCCGCCGATCCTCGTCATCGCGAGCGCGCGGCGGGAGATCAGCTGCGGGCGCGCGGCGCGGTAGCGGGTCATCGGGAAGCTCCTGAGGTGTCGAGCGGGATGTGGATAATCGAGATGTGGGTGACTCTGCTCATAGATCGAGATGCCGGAAGCGCACCGAGCCGGCCAGCTTGCCCGCCTTCTTACCGGAGTTGAAGACGGCGTCGCAGCGGGCCCGGGCGGCGTCCCGACCCCGGGCCCAGTCGACCAGCCGCCGGCCGATCTCCGCGTAGGCCCGCCCGCTGACCCGCGAGTCGCCCAGGGGGCGGAGGAACGCCTCATGCCTCATCCGGACCTCAACGCTGGCGAGGCCATGGAGAAAGCCCTCCCGGAAGAGGCCGGGCAGGCTCGCCTCGTTGCGGTGGTAGACGACGGCCTCCGGGGCGAAGACGACCGAGTAGCCCGCCTGAAGCGCGCGGTACGAGAGGTCCACGTCCTCGCCCCGGCGCAGGTCCGGCGCGAAGCCGCCGAGCTCTCGAAGGGTGTCGCGCCGCGAGGCCCAGCTCATGGTGATCGCGTACGGCGGCTCGAACGCCTCGATGGCCACCTGGTGGTCGTGAATCCACTCGCCGAAGCGCTCGATCTCGTTGGCGGGCGGCCGGGCGAGGATCCTGCCGCCGGCGATGGCCACCCGCGGGTCCTCGAGTGCGGCGACCAGGCCGGCCAGCCAGTCCGGCTCGACCTCGCAGTCGGCGTCGGTGAATGCGACGACGTCTCCGCTCGCGGCCTGGAGCCCTGCGTTGCGGGCGGCGGCCGGACCGCGCCGCGGCTCGTGCAGCAGCTCGATGCGGTCTCCGTAGCTGCGCAGCGCCGCGGTCGTCCCGTCGCTCGAGCCGTTGTCGACCACGATCAGCTCGGCCGGGTAGGTCAGGCCGAGGAGCGATCCGACGCAGGCGTCGATCGTGCGCTCCGCCTGGTACGCGGGGACGACCACGGATGCTGTCGGCCGCCAGCCGGTCATGCCCGGCCGGCCACCTCGCCGTACAGCTCCAGGAACTCCCGGAGCTGGCGATCGAGCGTGAATCCGGCCTCGATCCGCGCCCGCCCGGCGCTGCCCATCCGGGCTCGGAGCCCGGGGTCCCGCCAGAGTCGCGCCAGCGCATCCGCCAGGAGCTCCGGGTCGCGCGGCTCCACGACGTAGCCCTCGACCCCGTCGTCGACAGCCTCCGACACGCCGCCGGCGTTCGTCGTGACCACGGGTAGCCCACAGGCCATCGCCTCGAGCAGGACGTTCGGGATGCCCTCGGCAAGGCTCGCGTGCAGCAGCACGTCGGCGGCCGCCAGCCGCGTTCCGACCTCATCGGCGGCGACCTCGCCCACCACGCTCACGTTCTCTACGAGCCCCAGGTCGGCGAGCGTGTGGAGCAGTCGTGCGCGCTCCGCGAGCTCGCCCTCGCCGAGCAGCTCGAGCCGGGCGGGCACGCCTCGGTCGAGCAGCGAGCGGAGGGCCTGGAGGGCGTACTCGAATCCCTTCTCCCAGCGGAGCGCGCCGACCGCGAGGACGCGCAGCTCCTCGCGGGGGCCGGGCTCTCCCGCCGGCCGGAAGAGCTCGGGGTCGACCGCCGGCCTGATGACGCGCGCCTTGGCGGCGTCGAGTCCGAATCGCCGCGCCTCCCGGACGAGGCCGTCGGAGACGCAATGGACGGCGCTCGCACCGCGCATGACGTCGGGGAGCCGCGCGGCGTAGGGCGCCAGGTAGGGGACGTGCGGGTAGACGGTGACGTCGCTGCCGCGGCAGCTCGTCACGACCGGGCAGTCCCACACGCCGAACAGCGGCAGGTGGTCCACGGCCGAGATATTCCACTCGAACTGGACCACGTCGGGCCGCAGGCGCGCCAGCGGCAGGCACATCGCCAGCAGCTGCCGCCTGCCCCCGTGGCGCCTGGCCAGCCGGCGCGGCACGCGCCTGACGTTCAGGGCCAGTCGCAGCAAACGCCGGGGCGAGCGCACGAGCATGGCCGGCAGGTGCCGCCACGCGGCCCGCATCGCCGCCTCCTTGCGCGGCACCGGCAGCAGCTCGACGCCCGCGAGCGGAACGCGCGCGTCGTAGATCAGGTTGGAGGCGACCGTGACGCGAACGCCACGGGCGGCCAGCCCCTCGAGCTTCCGGCGGAGGAAGGCCTCGGGCGGCCAGTGGACGCCCACCTCGACGAGGTGCAGCGGAGGCCTATCGGCCATTGGCGTCGAGGGTGCGGCGGTAGAGCGCCTCCAGGCTGGCGAGGTGCTCGGCCGCCGAGGCGCCCGCCGCGGCGCGGCGAGCCTCGCCGCCCAGCCGCTCGCGCAAGGCGACGTCCCGGGCGAGGACGGCGAGCGCCTCGGCGATCGCTCTCGG
>JBJMLJ010000155.1:0-2431 GCA_045805365.1 Thermoleophilaceae bacterium | reverse complement strand
TACGGGAGCGTCATGACCATCAGCGACGGCCAGGTAATCCGCGTTCAGGACTATCTGAACCAGGCAGAGGCCCTCGAGTCCGTGGGCCTCTCCTTGTGATCGAGCCCGCGGCTCCGGCCGACGCGCGACCGATCGCGGAGATCTACAACCGCGCCATCGAGGAGCGCTCGGCGACGTTCGAGACGAGGCCACGCCCGGCCGAGGAGATCGCCGAGCGGATCGCCCAAACGCAGCTGCCATTCGTGGTCGCGCGCGACGACGGCGCCGTGATCGGCTGGGGCGCCCTCAGCCCCTACAGCGAGCGCGAGGTCTACGCCGGCGTGGCCGAGGCGAGCGTCTACGTGGCCGAATCGGCCCGAGGCCGCGGCGTGGGCACGCGGCTCGTCGAGGCCGTAGCGGACGCGGCCGCCAGCCACGGCATGCACAAGCTCCTCGGCAAGATCTTCATGACCAACGAGGCCAGCATGAGGCTCGTCGAGAAGTGCGGCTTCAGGCGAGTCGGGGTCCACCGCCGCCACGGCCGGCTCGACGGGGAGTGGCGCGACGTCCTCCTGGTCGAGCGCCTTCTGGACGAATAGATTTTCCCCGCCCTGAGCGCCCCGGACGTCCACGAGCTCTTCCACGAGGCGATGTCCTCCCTCGCCTCCGGCGTCGCGGTCATCACCGCTCGCCGGCCCGACGGCCACCCATGCGGCTTGGCGGCGACGGCCGTCACGTCGTTCAGTGACCGGCCGCCGTCCCTGCTCGTCTCCGTCTCGCACGAATCGCGCTGCCACCGGGCGCTCAGCGAGAGCGAGCGCTTCGGCGTACACCTGATGCGCTCCAACGAGCTCGAGCTCGCGCACGTCTTCGCCGGCAAGGGCGACGACAAGTTCGCCGGCGTCGACTGGCGCTGGGACGGCGAAGTCCCCGAGCTCGCCGGCACGCTCGCCTACCTCCGCTGCCGCCGCGTCGAGAACTTCTCCCGCTACGACCACACCGTCCTGATCGGGGACCTCGAGGACGGCCGGATCGAGCCGGGCGAGCCGTTGCTCTACGCGCGCCGGCGCATGGACTGGCTCTTGCGACCCGGTGAGTAATGACGCGCTAAGCGGCGACCGGTAGCCCGACGCCGATCACCTTGAGGCGGCGCGTCAGCGCCGTGAAGGCGAACTCGGTCTGCTCCTTGCTCGTGTAGCCGAAGAACTCGTAGTCGTCGCCGAGCTCGTGGCCGGGCGGCACGAGGACGCCGGCCGCGACCGGCAGCAGCTCCATCAGCTTGTCCTGCACGCGCTTCTTGAACGAGTCGTCCTCGGACGTCTTCTGCTGCAGGAACCAGGTCCCGTAGGCCACGTGCCTGTGCTCGTCGCGGGCGATGTTCGAGAAGCCCTCGACAAAGCCCGGCAGCAGGTCGTTGTCCTCGTAGTACTTGAGCATGAAGTGCTGACCTGTGAGCGCCAGCACTCCCTCTATGACCATGTGGTAGTTGGTGATGAAGTCGACCTTCGCCCCGATGTCATCCGGGTTCTCGATCAGGCGCTGCCCGTCCTGGACGAGGTTCTCGTCGAACAGCGTCACGAACGCCGGCGTCACGTTCTCGCGGACCCGCTGCAACCGGGAGCTGATGTCCTTCTCCTCGAGGGCGAAGACCTCGCGGTAGTAGCGGTCGAAGAACTGCATGTGCCGCGCCTCGTCGACCTGCTGGGTCGTGAGGAACGCCTCCTCCTGCTCGTCCTCGTACGCCATGACGAGGCCGGAGAACTGGGTGGTGACGCGCTCCTCGCCGACGAAGAACGAGGAGAGACCCCAGAGGTGGTCCTCCTTCTCGTCCTCGGGGATCTGCGCCCACTGCTCCTTGTCGCGCTCGAGGTCGATCCCCTGCGACTGCCACTGCTGGCGCTCCCAGAGCTCGTAGAGCTTCTGCGGCCCCATGAGCTGGAGGGTGCGGTTGAGGTACGCGTCGTCGGAGACCGTTCCGACGTCGCCCTGCTGGGAGAGATCGAGGAGGGTCGGCATTCCCGCACAGTAGCGCCGAATTTGACACGGTGTCAAACTCTGCGCGATGAAGACCGCGGAGCGGCGAGCCGAGGTCGAGGCGGCGATCCTCTCCGCCGCCGAGGAGCTGCTCGAGGAGGGCACCCCGTTCCCCCGGCTCAAGATCGAGGAGGTCGCCCGCCGGGCGGGCATCGGGCGCACCGGCTTCTACTTCTACTTCCGCGACAAGCGCGAGCTCCTCATGCGGCTCGCGGAGGACGTGGCCGAGGCGCTTTGGGAGCAGGCCGACCGCTGGTGGCACGGACACGGCGACGGCGCCGAAGAGCTGCGCGAGATCATCGGCCCGGTCGTGCGCCTCTGGATGCGGCACGCCGCCGTCCTCTCGGCGGTCGTGCAGGCCGCGAGCTACGACGAGATCGTGCGGGAGTTCTGGCGCGCCCTGGCCGCGCGGTTCGCC
>JBJMLJ010000154.1:0-7212 GCA_045805365.1 Thermoleophilaceae bacterium | reverse complement strand
CGGAGCGCAGCCGGTGATCCGCCGTGCGGACGGCGACGTCGGCTACGGCGGGCGGACGAGCATCGACGTCGACGTGCCGGCGAGCAGGGTCGAGAGCGTGGTGCTCGTGCGCAACCCGACGCTCACGCACCTCGTGGACGGCGATCAGCGCAACGTCGAGCTGCCTGTGGTGGCGCGCTCCGGCCACCGCGTGACCGTGGCCGGGCCACCCGACGGGAACGTGGCGCCGCCGGGCCCGTACATGCTGTTCGTGAACAAAAAGACCCCGGCCGGCCTCGTGCCGTCCGTCTCCAAGCAGCTCTTCCTGCGTCCGTAGACTCATACGCATGCCAGCCCAGGCCTACGCGGGCAAGCCGTGCGTGTGCCAGTTCCGCAAGGGGATCTGCGACCAGACCTGCGTGCGGGACATGCTGGACACGCCCTTCTACATCGCCTGCCTGCGCCTCTCGGGACGCCGCTGCGTGGTGGTCGGCGGCGGCGACGTGGGGCTCGAGAAGGTCGAGGGCCTGCTGGCCTGCGACGGCGAGGTGACCCTCGTCTCCCCCGACGCGGTGGAGCCGCTCCAGGAGCTCGCCGAGGAGGGGTCGATCGAGTGGGAACGGCGGCCCTATGAGACCGCCGACCTCGAGGGCACCTTCATCGTCATCGCGGCCACCGGCGACACCGACGTGAATGTCCGGGTGTTCGAGGACGCCGAGCGCCGCGCGATGCTGGTCAACGTCGTCGACGTCCCACCGCTCTGCAACTTCATCCTGCCGGCGATCATCCGCAGCGGCCCGCTGGCGATCGCCATCTCGACCGCGGGCGCGAGCCCGGCTCTGGCGAAGCGGATCCGCGACGAGATCGCCGACGAGTACGGCGAGCCGTACGCCCGCCTGGCGATTCTGCTCAACGAGGTGCGCGGCTGGGCCAAGGCGACGCTGCCGACCTACCAGGACCGCAAGGAGTTCTTCGAGGGCATCGTGAACGGCGAGCCCGATCCCGTCGAGCTGCTGCGCCGGGGGGACGAGCAGGCGGTGCGCGACCTGCTCGCCGCCGCGCAGCGCTCGCACGCCCCCGCGTGAGCGACCTCAGCCACCTCGACGAGGGCGGCCGGGCTCGGATGGTCGACGTGGGCGGCAAGCCGGTGACCGAGCGGCGCGCGGTTGCGCGGGCGGTCGTCCGGATGTCGCCCGACACCGGGGCGGCCGTGGCGAGCGGCGACGCGCCCAAGGGCGACGTGCTCGGCACCGCGCGGATCGCGGGCATCCAGGCCGCCAAGCGCACCGCCGACCTCATTCCCCTCTGCCACCCGCTGCCGCTCTCGTTCGTCGACGTCCGGGCCGAGCTCTCCGAGGGCCGCGTAGTCCTCACCGCCGAGGCGCGCACGAGCGCCCAGACCGGAGTCGAGATGGAGGCGATGACGGCCGCGGCGGTCGCCGCGCTGACCGTCTACGACATGGTCAAGGGGCTGGAGCGTGGGGTCGCCATCGAAGAGGTCGTGCTGCTTGAGAAGTCAGGCGGGAAGCGCGACTGGACTCATCCGGACGCCGCGACGGACAGCGAGCGCGCGTAGTCCACGCGGGCCGCGTAGTCGGTCACGTGATAGGGGTCGGACACCGGGAGGCGCACCGCGTGGGTGAAGCCGGGCGCCTGGACGGTCACCTGGACCCAGCCGCCCGTCTTGTCCTCCTTGGCCAGCAGGAAGAGCAGGCTGAACACGCAGACCAGGAAGAAGCCGACGATCGCGCAGACCGCCGCCCAGGTGGGGACCGTCTGCCAGGTATGGGACATGTTGGTGAAGCTCCAGGTGACCTCACCGATCGGCTTCACGCCGGCGGGCGTGATCACCTGGTCCTGCGTGCAGGAGATGTCGCCGATCGTGACGAGCGGCGGCGGCGCTGGCGGCGGGTAGGTGCTCACGTGCGCACAATACGCGTGTGAAGGCCGCCGTACTGACCGTTTCCACGAGCCGCGCCGATGGCGACGGCGACGACGTCTCCGGTGCACGGCTCGCCGAGCTCTGCGAGGAGGCCGGCCTCGACGTGATTCGCGACGCGGTGGCCGACGACCGCGACGCGATCGCGCTGGCGCTGAAGCGGCTCGCGGACGTCGAGCGCGTGCGCTTCGTCTTCACCACCGGTGGTACCGGGTTCACGCCCGACGACGTGACCCCGGAGGCGACCCGCGACGTGATCGACCGCGACGCGCCCGGCTACGCCGAGACGATCAGGGCCGAGTCGCGCTCGCACACGCCGCTCGGCATCCTCACCCGCGGCATCTCCGGGATCCGCGGCCGGACGCTGATAGTGAACTTCCCCGGCAACCCCAAGGCGATCGGCGAGTCCTGGCCGGTCGTGGGGCCCACCCTCGAGCACGCCGCCGCCACCCTCGAGCGTGATTGAGCTCGACGGCCTCGAGCGCCGCTTCGGGGAGCGAGTGGCGCTTCGGGGCATCACCGTGCATGTCCCGGAGCGGGCGACGCTCGCCGTGCTCGGCCCCAACGGCGCGGGCAAGACGACGCTGCTGCGGGTGCTGGCCGGGCTGCTGCGGCCGCACGCCGGCTCCGCCACGGTGCTCGGCGCCAAGCTGCCGGACGAGCGCTGGCGCGTGCACGGCAAGGTCGGCTTCCTCGGCCACGACCCGCTGCTCTACCGCGAGCTGAGCGGCCGCGAGAACCTCGCCTACCATGCCCGGCTGCACGACGTGGACGGCGGCCGCGTCGACGAGCTGCTCGCCGCGGTGGGCATGGACGGACGTGCCGACGAGCCCCTGCGCGACCTCTCGCGCGGGATGGTCCAGCGGCTGGCCGTGGCGCGCGCCGTCCTGCACGATCCGCCGTTGCTGCTGCTCGACGAGCCCCGCTCCCACCTGGATCCGGCGGTCGGCGAGGCGCTCGAGCCGCTGATCGGCCGGCACTCCGGCCGCACCCGGGTCCTGGTCAGCCACGACGTGGACGGCGCCCTCGCCGAGTCGGACCTTGCGCTCGGGCTGCGCGGCGGCCGCCAGCTGTTCGCCGGCCGGGCCGGCGCCAACGAGGCGCGGGAGCTCTACCGGTGATCCGGGCGACGCGCGCGATCCTCGCCAAGGACCTGCGGCTCGAGCTCCGCACCAAGGAGTCCGTGCCCGCGATGACGCTCTTCACGATCACCGTCTACGTCCTCTTCCACTTCGGCCTGGACCGCAATTCGCTCGACGGCTCGCTGGCGGCCGGCGTGCTGTGGGTGACGCTGCTCCTCGCGGCGGTCGTGGGGGTGGCGAGGCTGTTCGCCGCCGAGCGCGAGCAGGGCGGCATCGACGGCCTGCTGCTTGCGCCGATCGACCGCACCTCGCTCTTCCTGGCCAAGGGCGCCGCGCTCTTCCTCTTCCTCTGCGCGGTCGAGCTGGTGGCCCTGCCGGCGTTCGCGCTCCTCCTCCTCGGCCCCGACCTGCTCGATCCGCTGCCGCGGCTCTTGCCGGTACTGCTGCTCGCGAACGTGGGCCTGGCGGCGGTCGGCGCGCTCGTCGCGGCCCTGGCGAGCGAGACGCGCGCCCCCGAGCTGATCGTCCCGTTGCTGCTCCTGCCGCTCCTCGTGCCGGTGCTTATCGCCGCCGCTCAGGCGAGCGAGCCGCTGCTCCGCGACGCCCCCACGGCCGACAAGCTGGGTCGCTGGCTGGCCGTGCTCACGCTCTACGATGTGGTGTTCGTGCTTGTCTCGGTGGCGGTCTTCGACTACCTGCTCGAGGACTGATGTACTCGAAGGGCTTCCGCCCGCTCTCGATCGCGACGGTGGTCGCGCTGGCGACGGCGCTGGCGCTCGTCTTCTTCTACGCGCCGAACGACGCCGACCAGGGCTTCGTCCAGAAGATCTTCTACATCCACGTGCCGATGGCGATCGTCTCGCTCGGCGGCTGGATCGCGGGCGGGCTGTTCGCGATCAAGCACCTGCGCAGCGGCGACCGCAGCTGGGACGTCCGCTCCTACGTCGCCATCCACCTGTCGATCATCCTCGGCGTGGGCGTTCTGGTCACCGGCTCGATCTGGGCCCGCGCGTCGTGGGGCCACTGGTGGGTATGGGACGAGCCGGTGCTGGTCAGCTTCCTGATCGTCTTCCTGCTCTATTGCGTCTACTACCCGCTGCGCTTCTCGATCGAGGACCCGGAGCGCCAGGCACGCTACTCCTCGGTGTTCGCGATCGTCGCCGGCGCCTTCGTGCCGCTCAACTTCATCGCCGTCCGGCTGGCCCAGTCCTACACGCACCCGCGCGTGCTCTCGCAGACGGGTGGGAACCTTCCCGGCGAGATGCGGCTCACGTTCCTCGTCTGTCTCGGCGCGATGACGCTCCTGTTCATCACGCTCTGGAAGCTCGAGCTCGCGTCGAAGAACGCATCGGCCCAGCTCAAACGGCTCAGGAGGAAGCTCGATGCCCGCGTTGCCGCTTGACGAGGCGGGGAAGTACGTAGCGGGCGCCTACGTAGTCTTCTTCACGCTGGTCGTGGTCTATGTGGCAATCATCGGGGCGAAGATCGGGCGGATCGAACGGGAGCTGGAAGAGCTGAACGAGATGGTGGACGGTGAGTGAGCTCCTCGCACTCGGGGCGTCGCACAAGACGGCTCCGCTCGCCCTGCGCGAGCGCATGGCGCTGCCCGAGGGCCGCGCCGCCTCGACCCTGCGCGAGCTGACCTCGCGGGAGTCGATCCTGGAGGCCGTCGCGATCTCGACGTGCAACCGCACCGAGCTCTACCTGCTCGCGCTCGATCCGGTCGAGGCCGAGAACGAGGCGCTCTCCGTCCTCTCACGCCAGGCCGAGATCCGGCCGACCGAGCTGGCCGGCTCGATGTACTCGCTGCGCGGGCCCGACGCGGTGCGCCACCTGTTCTCGGTCGCCGCGGGGCTCGACTCGATGATCGTCGGCGAGGCCGAGGTACAGGGCCAGGTGAAGCGCTCGTACGAGCTGGCGCTCGTCGAGGGCGCGACCGGCCCGATCTCGAACAGGCTCTTCCGCGACGCCCTGAGCGCCGGCAAGCGCGTCCGCACCGAGACCGAAATCGGCCGCTCGCACGTGTCGATCGCGACCGTCGCGGTCGATCTGGCGGCCAAGTCGCTCGGCGACCTCGCCTCGCGCCGGGTGCTGGTGATCGGCGCAGGCGAGAACGGCGAGCTCACCGCCCAGGCGCTGCGCGAGCGCGGCGTGCACACCGTCTTCGTCGCCAATCGCCGCTACGACCGTGCGATCGGCCTTGCCAAGCGCTTCGGCGGCGACGCCGTGCGCTTCGACGACCTGCCCGCCGAGCTCGGCCGGGCCGACATCGTCGTCAGCTGCACCTCCTCGCCGCACCAGATCTTCGGCCGCGAGGAGCTCGAGGTGGTCGTGGAGGAGCGCGGCCGGCGGACGCTCGTCCTGATCGACATCGCGGTGCCGCGCGACATCGAGCCGGCGGTGCGCGACCTCTGCAGCGGGGTCACGCTGTTCGACATGGACGACCTCCAGAGCGAGGTGGCCCGCAACCTCTCCGTGCGCGAGGCCGAGGCGGACAAGGCCGAGGAGCTGGTCGGCGAGGAAGCCGAGGGCTTCGACGCCTGGCTGGAGACCCTCGACGTGGTGCCCACCATCGCCGCCCTGCGCGAGCGCGCGGAGGGAATCGTCGAGCAGGTGCTGCGCGAGAACGAGTCGCGCTGGGAGTCGCTCTCCGCGGCCGACCGGGAGCGGCTCGGCGTGATGGCCCGGGCCGTTGTCAACCGGCTGCTCCACGAGCCGACGCTGCGGCTCAAGAGCGGCGACGCGGGCTACGCCCATCTGCACGCCCTGCGCGAGCTGTTCGACCTCGAGCCGGAGACCCGAGCCGAGCCATCGGTCGCCGAGGTCACCGACCTCGAGGAACGCCGCCGGCAGCGGCGGTGAGGCTCGGCACCCGCGGCAGCGCGCTGGCGCTGGCGCAGGCGAGCTGGGTGGCCGAGCGGCTGCCCGGCGAGGTGGAGATCGTGCCGATCACGACCTCGGGCGACCGCAAGCGCGCCGCGGGCGACAAGTCCCGCTTCGTCAAGGAGATCGAGGAGGCGCTGCTGGCCGGCGAGGTCGACCTGGGCGTGCACTCGGCAAAGGACGTGCCCGCCGACCTGCCGGACGGGCTGGCGATCGTCGGGGTGCCGGCGCGCGCGGACCCGCGCGACGCGCTCTGCGGGGCGGCGTCGCTCGACGCCCTCGTCGATGGCGCGGTCGTCGGCACGAGCAGCCTTCGCCGCCGCTCGCAGCTGCTGGCCCTCCGGCCGGACCTCGACGTCCGGGACCTGCGCGGGAACGTGGATACCCGCCTGAGCAAATTGGGCGAATACGACGCCCTGGTGCTCGCGGCGGCGGGGCTGGCGCGGCTCGACCGGGCCGGCGACGGAGAGCCGATCGACGCTTCGCTGCTGACGCCCGCCGCCGGCCAGGGCGCGCTTCTGCTCGAGGCACGCTCCGGCGAGGAGGAAGCGCGCGAGGCCGCCGCTTCCCTGACCGATCGCGTCGCCCTCACCTGCCTGATGGCGGAGCGTGCCGTCGTGGCCGCCCTGGAGGCGGACTGCCAAACGCCGGTTGCCGCCCACGCGACCTTGAGCGACGGGCTGGTCTCCCTCGACGCCTACGTCGGCCTGCCGGACGGCAGCGAGTGGGTGCGCGACAGCCTGGAAGGCGATGCCGCGGAATCGTCCGCTTTGGGCGAGGAGGTCGCCTCGCGCCTCCTGGCGGCCGGCGGCGAGAGAATGCTCTCGTGGCTGGCATCGTCTACCTAGTCGGCGCCGGGCCCGGCGATCCCGGGCTCATGACGAGGCGTGCGCTCGAGCTGATCGGGGAGGCCGACGCGATCCTCTACGACCGCCTGATCCCGCCGGGCGCGCTCGAGGGGGCGCGGCCGGAGGCGGAGCTTCGCTACGTCGGCAAGCAGCCGGGTGCGTCGGCGCTGCCCCAGGACGAGATCAACGCGCTGCTCGTGGAGCTGGCGCAGGCCGGGAAGAGCGTGGTGCGGCTCAAGGGAGGCGACCCCTTCGTCTTCGGGCGCGGCGGCGAGGAGGCCCAGGCCCTGGCAGTGGCGGGAGTCCGCTTCGAGGTCGTGCCGGGGGTCACCGCCGGCGTCGCGGCGAGCGCCTACGCGGGCATCCCCGTGACGCACCGCGACTCGGCGTCGGCCGTTGCCTTCGTGACCGGCCACGAGGACCCCGCGAAGGAGGACGGCGCGCTCGACTGGGAGGCGCTGGCGCGCTTCCCGGGAACGCT
>JBJMLJ010000153.1:0-1917 GCA_045805365.1 Thermoleophilaceae bacterium | reverse complement strand
GAGCAAGGCGATGCGCTCGCCCTCGCGCAGCAGCTCGCCCTCGCCGATCTCGATCTGCTCGGGCCGCTTCGGCCTCGGCACGCCCTCCGCCTCGCCGCGCGGGTAGCGGATCGCCACCGGCCCGTCGTCGTAGAGCAGCGCGGTGTGGAGCATGTGGGCGAGCATCGCCTCGTCGCGCGGAGCCATCAGCACCATGTGCGGCAGGCAGCGCTGGTAGGAGATGTCGAAGGCGCCGTGATGGGTGGGCCCGTCGTCGCCGACGAGGCCGGCGCGGTCCATCGCGAAGACGACGTTCAGCTTCTGCAGGCAGACGTCGTGGACGATCTGGTCGTAGGCGCGCTGGAGGAAGGTCGAGTAGATCGCCGCCACCGGCTTCGCTCCCTGGAGCGCCAGCCCGGCGGCGAACAGGATGGCGTGCTGCTCGGCGATGCCGACGTCGTAGTAGCGCTCGGGCAGCTCCTTCTGGAGGATGTTGAGCCCGGTGCCGGAGTTCATGGCGGCGGTGATGCCGACCACGCGCTCGTCGCGACGAGCCTCGGCCACCATCGCCTCGCCGAAGACCTGGGTGTACTGCGGCGTGGCGGGCTTCGCGCCCGGCTCGGTCTTCTTGGGCGCCAGAGCGCGGTTGAGGATCGAGCCGGCCTTGGCGGCGTGCCACTTCTCCATCCCCTCGAGGCCGCCCTCCTCGGCCGGCGAGAAGCCCTTGCCCTTGACGGTCTTGCAATGAACCACCACGGGCCGGTCCGCGAGCAGCGCCTCGCCGACCGCCTCGCGCAGGGCGCCCACGTCGTGGCCGTCCACCAGGCCGACGTAGGCGAGGTTCAGCTCCTCGAAGAAGAGGCCCGGCGCCCAATAGGCCTTGAGCGACTCCTTCAGGATCGGCCCCAGGTGCTCGATCCGGCGGCCGATGCCGGCGGGCAGCCGCGTCAGCCACTCCTCGACGTCGCCGCGGCCCTTGTGCAGCTTCGGGTTGAGGCGGATGCGGTTGAAGTAGCGCGACATCGCGCCGACGTTCGGGGCGATCGACATCCCGTTGTCGTTCACCACGATCACGATCGGCAGCTCCATGCCGCCGGCGTTGTGGAGGGCCTCGAAGGCCACGCCGCCGGTGAGGGCGCCGTCGCCGATGACGGCGACCACCTTGCCGTCCTCGCCGACCCCCTGGCGCATCGCCTCCTTCAGCCCGACCGCGTAGGAGACGGAGGTCGAGGCGTGGCCCGCGCCCATGATGTCGTGCTCGGACTCGAAGATGGAGCAGAACGGCGCCAGGCCCTCGTACTTCCTGATGGTGGACAGCCGATGGCGGCGGCCGGTCAGCACCTTGTGTGGATAGGCCTGGTGGCCGACGTCCCAGAGGATCTTGTCGCGCGGCGAGTCGAGCAGGGAGTGGAGCGCCACGGCGATCTCGCAGGCGCCCAGGTTGGCGCCGAAGTGGCCGCCGATCTCGCCGATCGTGTCGATGATCAGCTCGCGCACCTCCTGCGCCACCTGCTGGAGCTCCTCGTCGGAGAGCGACTTGAGGTCCTGGGGGCCGTCGATTCGGTCGATGAGGGCGGTCATGTCGTTCGGGTCAGGATGTAGTCCGCTATCTGGCCGAGCCTGTTGGTGTCGCCATCGGCGTCCGCGAGCGCCGCGCGCGCCTTCGTATGCGATTCGCGGGCGAGCTCCCTTGCTCTGTCGAGGCCAAAAGCGCTGACGTAGGTGGCCTTCCCATGACGTTCGTCGGAACCGCGCGGCTTGCCGAGCTCGGCCTCGTCGCCCGTCACGTCGAGTATGTCGTCGACGATCTGGAAAACCACGCCGAGCTCCGCCGCAAAGCGGCGGTAGGGGATTGTGGCAGGTCCGCTCAGACCGGCCACGGCCAGCACGCAGCCAACGGACGCCGCGATCAGCGCGCCGGTCTTCAGCTCGTGGACG
>JBJMLJ010000152.1:0-2722 GCA_045805365.1 Thermoleophilaceae bacterium | reverse complement strand
GGGATCGAGATCGCCGGGATGCCCGCCAGCGGCATCGGCACCGTGCAGTAGTCGGACATGTACATGGCGAGCGGGTCGTCGGTGCGCTCGCCGAGCTTGAACGCCACGGTCGGCGAGGTCGGGGTGACGATCAGGTCGACCTGCCCGAAGGCCGCCTTGAAGTCCTCGGCGATCTTGGTCCGCACGCGCTGGGCCCGCCCGTAGTAGGCCTCGTAGTAGCCGCTCGAGAGCGCGTAGGTGCCGAGCATGATCCGCCGTCTGACCTCGGCCCCGAAGCCGTCGCGGCGGGTCTGCTCGTACATGTGGGTGAGGTCGCCGTTGCCGCTCCGCGGGCCGTAGCGGACGCCGTCGTAGCGGGCGAGGTTGGCGCTCGCCTCGGCCGGGGCGATCACGTAGTACGCCGCGATCCCGTGCGGCGAGTGCGGCAGCGAGACCTCCTCCAGCGCGCCGCCGAGGTCCTCGATCCGCTTCAGGGCGGCGTCGAACACCTCGCGGACCCCGGGCTCGACGCCCTCGCCGGACAGCTCCGGCGGCACGCCGAAGCGCATCCCGTCGAGCCGCTCCGCGCTCGGCAGGACGATCTCCTCGGGGAACTCGAGCGAGGTCGAGTCGCAGTGGTCGCGGCCGACCAGGTGCTTGAACAGCAGAGCGGCGTCGGTCACGTCCCGGGTGAGGGGCCCGCACTGATCGAGCGAGGATGCGAAGGCGATCATCCCGTACCGGGAGACCGCGCCGTAGGTGGGCTTCAGTCCGACGATGCCGCACAGCGCCGCCGGCTGCCTGATCGAGCCGCCCGTGTCGGTGCCGATCGCCCAGGGCGCCAGCCCCGCCGCCACCGCGGCGGCCGAGCCGCCGCTCGACCCCCCGGGAACGCGCTCCCGGTCCCACGGGTTCTGCACCGGCCCGTAGCCCGAGTTCTCATTCGACGAGCCCATGGCGAACTCGTCCTGGTTCGTCTTGCCGAGGACCGTGGCGCCGGCCTCGCGGAGCTTGCGCACCGCGGTGGCCGTGTAGGGCGGCCGGTAGCCCTCGAGGATCCGCGACCCGGCGGCGCTCGGCACGTCCTCGACGCAGAAGAGGTCCTTGACCGCCAGCGGGACGCCGCCGAGGGGGCCGTCGGCTGCCTCGGGCGCCTCCTCGGCCACCCAGAGGAAGGCGTTCAGGTCCTCGGCCGCCGCCCGCTCGCGGTACGTCTCGAACAGCTCGGTGGCCGACAGCTCGCCGGCGCGCACGCGCTCCGCCGCCTGGGCGGCGGTGAGACCGAGGATCTCCGAGGTCACCCGGCCCCCGGGCTCGGGACCCTGAACGCGGCGTCGCTCGCGTCGGGCGCCTCGGCCAGCATTCGCTCGCGGGGCCAGCTCGGGCGCGGCTCGTCGGGACGGAGCACGTTCTCGACCTGGACGACGTGCGACGTCGGCTCCACCTCCTCGAGGTCGAGCTCGCCGATCTTCTCGATGTGGTCGAGGATCGTCGACAGCTCGCCCGACATGCTCTCGACCTCGTCCTCGGTGAGCCGCAGCCGGGCTAGCCGCGCGACGTGCAGAACCTGCTCTCGATCGATCACGAGGTCGATTCTAGGAAGCGGATGGGCAGCGACTCGAGCCCGTAGAGCCCCGTGATCGTTCCGTACTCCGGCTCGCCGTCCAGCTGGAGCCCCTCGAGGTGCTGCGCGAGGAACGCGAGGCCCTCCTGGAGCTCGGCGCGCGCAAGGTTCGCGCCCATGCAGAAGTGGGGCCCGGCCCCGAAGGTGAGCGCCTTGCCGGAGCCGCGATCGGCGCCGATGTCGAAGCCGAGCGCGTCGCCGTTCGCGAGGTCGCGGTTGGCGCTGAACTGCGAGACCGCCACCACGGTGTCCTTCGGGAACTGGATCCCGCGGAAGACCACGTCCTCCTCGGTGATCCGCGTGGTGAAGGGGGCGACGGGCTCGTAGCGGAGGACCTCCTCGGCCGCCCTCGGGGCGAGCTCCGGGTCCCGGCCGAGCAGCTCCCACTGGTCGGGGTGATCCGCGAACAGCTTGATCCCGTGGGCGAGCTGGCTCTGCGTCGTGTCGATGCCACCGTTCAGCGCGTCGCGGACGAGCCCGACGCACTCGTCGTGGGAGAGCCTGTCGCCCTCCTCCTCGGCGGCGATCAGGCGCGACACGAGGTCGTCACCGAGGTCGTGGCGCCGCTGGGTCACCAGCTCCTCCACGTACTCGTCGAACTCCACCGCCGCTTGCTCCAGCTCCTCCCGCCTGGTCGCCAGCGCGATGGCGTCGAACTGGCTCTGGAGGAGGTTGGAGAGCTCGTGCAGGCGCTCGGCGTCGTCGAGCGGCGCGCCGATGACCGTTGCGATCATCCGCGCGGGATAGGGCTTGGCGAAGGAGCTGACGAAGTCGCAGCGGCCGCTCTCGCTGATTCCCTCGTAGAGGTCGGCGAGGATCTCCCGCATGGCCGGCCGGTAGCGGTCCGCGGCCTTCGGAGTGAACGACGCGTGCACCAGCTTGCGCAGCCGCTTGTGCTGGTCGCCGTTCAGGCTGATGATGTTGCGCGACAGCGAGTCGTAAAGCGGCCCGTCGGTGATGCCGACCAGCTCGAGGAGCCGGACGCCGGGAAAGACCGCCTTGTCCGTGCGCAGGAAGAAGCCGGCGGCCTCCCTGTCGAGCACGAAGTAGCCGAGGTCCCACTTGGCCAGCCAGGATTCGTCCGCGAGCTTCAGCATGACCTCGTGGAAGCGGTCGCCG
>JBJMLJ010000151.1:0-2929 GCA_045805365.1 Thermoleophilaceae bacterium | reverse complement strand
GGCGAGCGCTGGGCGGAGCTCTGCGACGCCTACGGCGGGGCCACGGTCCACTACGAGGCCGGCTGGGGGAACAAGGTGGAGCCCGCCGACCTCGACCGCGAGCTGACCGAGCACGAGACCGCGAAGGTCGTCTTCACGAGCCTCTCGGAGACCTCTACGGGCGTGGTCAACGACGTGCAGGCCCTGGCGGAGGTCGCGCACCGCCACGGCGCGCTGCTCGCCGTGGACGCGGTGTCCGGCATCGGCGCGGTGCCGCTCCCCCAGGACGACTGGGGCGTGGACGTCGTCGTGGCCGGCTCCCAGAAGGCATTGATGTCGCCGCCGGGGCTCGCCTTCGCGTCTCCCAATCGGGCCGCCCTGGAGCACGCGGGAGCAGGCGGCGGCGCCCGCTACTACTTCGACTGGCGCCGCACCCTCGACGGGCAGCGCAAGGACCCGCCCGACTCGCCCTTCACGCCGGCCGTCGGCCTGGTGATGGCCCTGGACGTCGCCCTGCGGCTGATCGAGGAGGAGGGGCTCGACGCGGTCTACGAGCGCCATCGCCTGCTGGGCAGGGCGACTCGCGAGGCCGCCAAGGCGCTCGAGCTGGAGCTGTTCGGCCCCGAGGACGAGAACGCCAACGTCGTGACCGCGATCAAGCTGCCCGAGCCGATCGACGGCGGCAAGGTGCCGAAGCTGATGCGCGACCGCTACGGGATCACGATCGCCGGCGGCCAGGGCAAGCTCAAGGGCAAGATCGCCCGCATCGCCCACTGCGGCTACTTCGGCGCGTTCGACATCGTCGTCACCATCTCGGCCTTCGAGATGACGCTCCGCGAGCTCGGGCACGAGGTCGAGCTCGGCACCGGAGTGGCCGCCGCCCAGCGCGTCTTCCTGGAGGCGGGCGTGCAGGTCGCCTCGCCGGCGTGAAGGTCCTCGTCAAGGAGAAGATCGGCGACTCGGGCGTCCAGCTCCTGCGCGACGCGGGCTTCGACGTCGAGCTAGGCACGGACTGGGACGACGCCGAGCTCGAGCGCCGCATCGGCGAGTTCGACGGCATCCTCATCCGCTCCGGCACCAAGCTGACGCCCGACCTGCTCGGCAAGGCGGAGCGGTTGAAGGCCGTGGGGAGGGCCGGCGTGGGGGTGGACAACGTCGACGTCGAGGCCGCCACCAAGCGGGGCGTCGTCGTCGCCAACGCTCCCCAGTCGAACGTCATCACCGCGGCCGAGCACACGATGGCGATGCTGTTGGCGCTGGCCCGCAACGTGCCGCAGGCGCACTCGTCGCTCGTCGGCGGGGCCTGGGAGCGCTCGCGCTTCAGCGGCGTCGAGCTCAACGAGAAGGTGCTCGGGATCCTCGGCTTCGGCAGGATCGGACAGCTCGTCGCCCAGCGCGCGCTTGGGTTCGGCATGCGGGTGGTCGCCTTCGACGCCTACGTGGGCGAGGATCGCTTCCGCGAGCTCGGCGTGGAGCGCGCCGCGAGCTCCGACGAGCTCTACGCGCAGGCGGACTTCATCACGATCCACCTTCCGCAGACGCCCGAGACGCAGGGCTGGCTCGACGCCGAAGCCCTCTCGAAGACGAAGGACGGCGTCCGGGTGATCAACGTAGCCCGCGGCGGCCTCGTGGTGGAGGAGGCACTCAAGGACGCGCTCGACTCCGGCAAGGTCGCGGGCGCGGCCCTCGACGTCTTCCCCGAGGAGCCGGTGACCGAGCATCCGCTCTTCGGCTATTCGAACGTGGTGGTCACCCCTCACCTCGGGGCGTCGACGGCCGAGGCCACCGACCGGGCCGGCTACCAGGCCGCCGAGCAGGTGGTCGCCGCGCTCCAGGGAGGGGTCGTCACGAGCGCGGTCAACGTCCCGGCGGTCGCGGCGGAGGACATGGAGGCCCTGGGCCGCTTCCTGCCCCTGTGCCGCCAGCTCGGCCGGATCGCCGCTGTGCTGGCCGAGCGGAGCTCGGTCGACCGGCTCGAGGTCGAGTACCTCGGCAGCGTCGCCGACCGCGACACCCGCCTCCTCACCGTGCAGGTGCTGAAGGGGGCGCTCAGCGGCCACACCGAGGAGCAGGTGAACGACGTGAACGCCTCGACGATCGCCGAGGAGCGCGGCATCGCGGTGGCGGAGACCAACGAGTCACTCGCGCGCGACTTCACCGACCTCGTGCGGGTGACCGTGGTCAGCGGCGGCGACCGAACCCGCGTGGTGGGCACCGTCTTCGGCCGCCGCCACCGGCCGCACCTGCTCGAGGCCTGGGGCTCGCGCTTCAACGTCCAGCTCGAGGACCACCTCGCGGTGTTCCGCTACCGCGACCAGCCGGGGATGATCGGGCGCGTGGGCACGAGCTTCGGCGAGCAGGGGATCAATATCGTCTCGGCCGCTGTGGGCCGCCACCCGGACGACGAGCTGAGCGAGAGCGGCGAGGCGACGATGGTGATCACCACCGACGCGCCCGTCCCGCAAGACGTGGTCGACCAGATCGTGGCGGGCGACGGCTTCGTGGCCGGCAGGGCGGTCTCGCTGTGAAGGTGCTGATGATCACCGAGCATGGACCGCCGGACGTGCTGCGCATCCAGGAGCGGCCCGACCCGCAGCCGGGTGCCGGGGAGGTGCGGGTCCGCGTCCACGCCGCCGGCATCAACTTCGCCGACCTGCTGGCGCGGGTCGGCATGTACCCCGACGCTCCCAAGCCGCCCTGCGTGGTCGGCTACGAGGTGGCCGGCGAGGTGGAGTCGCTCGGCGATGGGGCGGAGGGCCTCTCGGTCGGCGACCGCGTGCTTGCCGGAACGGACTTCGGCGGCTACGCCGAGCTGGCGGTCACCGGCGCCGACAACGTGGTGCCGCTGCCGGACGACTGGAGCTACGAGGAGGGCGCGGCCGTCTCGGTCGTGTACGCCACCGCCTACGCCGCCCTCGTCCGCTACGGCAACGTGCGCGAGGGCGAGCGC